>PMNN01000190.1:3695-4105 GCA_003161815.1 Methanobacterium sp.
TCCCGGGTTGACAGTGTAGACCAAAATTTACTACAAAACCTGAAAAATTCTGGATTGAAAACCATATATTACGGTGTAGAATCAGGATCACAACGTATATTAAACCTAATGAAAAAAGGCATAACTCTCAAACAAGCAGAAGATGCCGTTAAAAGTGCAAAAAATGTGAATCTAGAAGTTTTAACCTCATTCATTCTAGGATATCCTGGAGAAACCGAAGAAGATATGAACAAGAGCATAAAATTCTCCACAAAACTAGATTCAGACTACTGTCAATATTCAATTCTAACACCATTTCCAGGAACACCCATCTACAATGAACTCAAAGAAAAGAATTTAATAGACAATGATGACTGGGATGAATACACTGTACTCAAACCGGTTTTGAAATATGATGAAATGGGTTTAAA
>PMNN01000207.1 GCA_003161815.1 Methanobacterium sp.
AACAATCTTAAATATCCAATCCAAGTTTATTTTTGAGATAATAGAAAGTATTGGAGCTAACATAGTAACACTTAACATATTATTATAGTCAGCATTAAGATTTAAATTCCAAAAAGCATTTTTAATCACAAGATTTGCAAGATAATATTCACTCTGAATATCAAATCCGGTAATATAATTTGAAATTAATGATGTTTGAAATAAAATTGAAATTGAGATAATAAAAATTGNNAACACATAAGGAGATAATAAATCTTTAAAATTAATAAAATCTGGATTAGAAAAATCTTTATCTCTCAAATAACTTAAAAAAGATAATACTACAACAAAAATACTAACCGTGATTATTAAAGGCAATAAAGATATAGGATTAGAAATTCGTATCAATGGATAAATAAGGTTAATGAAAAACCCGATGAGCATTATACTTGCAATACTAAGGCCTACAGAATACAATAAAACTTCCGAAGAACTAATTTTATGCACTCTTATAATCCTAAGAATTAAAATACCTGGCACGAATAGAAGATATATTACCGGTATAATCTGCCTTAGAATAGGGATATATACTCCTAAACCATCCATTAGTATTATACCCAATACTGAAACTTGAATGGTAAATATTACTTTGAGAAATTTATTTATTTCCCAGTCGTTCATCTTAAGTGGATTAGGGATTTTCATTAATTCTATATCTCCTCAAACAAATTATTTAGCTGATCACCGATTTTATTCCAATCGTATTTATTTTCTGCTAGTTTTCGAGCGTTTATTCCAATTCTTATCATTTCATCTTCATTTTCAATAAAATAATTTATTTTATTGATAAATTCATCATTAACAGAATCAACTATAAGAACATGTTCATAATCTTCAGCATCTATTCCCTCAATTCCTTTTTTTGTTGTAACTATTGGTAAACCGGCACTTAAATAATCCAATACTTTAAGTTTTGTTCCTCCTCCTTTCAGAAGGGGAACAATTGCAATATCAGCCATAGATAAAAATTCCCACATATTACCTATAAAACCTACAGATTTGAAATTCGTAGTTTCTAATACTGGAACATCAGACCCTCCTACCAAAAACTGAATATTTTCATTTAATTCTTCAAATTTGGGGGCAATGAAATCTTTAATTAATCTAAAAGCCTCTTCATTTGGGGGGTGTTGATAAGATCCATGAAAAATCACTATTTTAGAAAGTGGATCAATTCCATGTTTTTCCTTAAATTTATATGATTCTTTTTTTGAGGATAAAGGTCTTATGACACATCCCGATGGTATAACAGAAACTTTGTCAATTAATTTGTACTTTTTTACAAATGTATCCTTATCTTTATTACTCACAGCTATTATATGATCCACCAAGTATTTACAGGAAATTCGTTCCAGAATACTAACATAAATGGGAATTATAATTTGTTCGAATTTTGAAAATCTATCATTATTAGAAAATATTTCTCTTGTAAAATCTGACTCTACATTATGAGCATCATAAATANNTTATTAATATTCCGCTAGGATGTGAAAATAGGATAATATCGATTTGGGTATCATTAATAATTCTAAACCCCTTTTTAATAAAATTTAAATTAAAATCTCTAGAAAGAGGCATTACACTAGAAAAAATTTTTAGATCATCATATCCGTGAACTACTCCAAATTGTTTGTCATTTGGATCTAGAAAAATTTTAGATTCTAAGATGGTAATATTATTAAAATTTTTTTTAATTTGATTCGATAAATTAAAATACCTGTTTTGACTTCCTCCTTTAGGTTTTTGAAGCCCATAAAAAGTTAAAATATACAGTATACTCATAAATTCACCTTAAAACACTCATCCAATTAAATTAGTATAAGCTTTTTCATAGTCTTCAGCAACTTTATCCCAAGTTCTTATCTTCTGACTGAAAGGACCTACTTCTAAATTGCTTCCATACATCTTCATAATTAAATTGGCAACTTCTTTTGGATCTGGAGGGTAATCTACGCCAAAACATCCTGGTTCGTTCAAGAATTCTTTTAGTGCTGTTATTTTAGTTACTATACATGGAGTTCCAAGAGCTAATGCTTCTGCAACTGTTATACCGTAAGCTTCAGAATTTGAAAGAAGTAAGAAAATATTAGAATTTATAATTTCTTTTATAAATTCTTCACGTGTTAAAAAAGATTTCCACATTACATGATTATCTACTTTTAAATTTTTGGATAGTTTCAAAAGCTTAGATTTTTCAGGGCCTTCACCAATTATAGTGAGTTTTACATTTTTAAAATTTAATTCATTTATTAAAGTGTTTAAGCTATATAATATGTAATTAACACCTTTTCTTTCTACTAAATAACCTGAATAAAGCAGATGCAATTTTTTATTTCTTTTTAATTTCTTCTTTGAAATCACATTTACTCCTAAAGGAATAATTGACATTTTATCGTTTTCGCCATAATTATTAATAACATATCTAGCCTNNCCTCAAAATTTGAATCTGAAATAATAAAATCCGCGTTATAAAAAATTTTTTTACCAAAAAAATTATAAATATTCCAGAAATACTTACCCGCAAACGTGCTCCTATAAATGTCCATATGTGGCGAAAAAACTATGGGAATATCCTTGTTAAACTTTTTAATAGTGTTAATTATTATTAATGAAAAAAAGGTTTGATAACCATGTATATGGACTAGATCAACTTTGTATTCTTTTAAAAAATTTTTTATATAAAAGTAAGCATTTAAATTAAGTCCATAAAAATCTCTAAACCAAGAGTTGATCCTAATTATTCTAAATTTCTTATATACTTCTTCATTAGGTAAATTGTAAGGATTTGGTTGTATAACAATTAGCTCATGACCCTTTTTAGATAAGGCCTCTGCTATCTCTTTGATAAGTTTATTTATACCACCCGGGTACTTTGTTTCCATATAGTTAGTCATTAAAATTTTCATATTATTCACTAAAATGGTTTAGAATAAGTATTAGCTCACTATTCCAGTTGTAATTTAATTTCGCATTTTTTCATACGAATTTTTTTCAAGTCTTTATATTCTAATAAATTTTCTTCAAATGATTCGATTTTCTCTAGTAAATCTTTAAGATCTTCAAAATATATCGCTGCATCTCTAGCAACTACCTAATTAAATTCATATATTATGAACTAGGATGATATTTTTCATCATCGTTAGCTCCAAAAGGAGATGGATTTTGTTTAATTAAAATTTGAATTCACAGGATTTTATAAATATTTCTTTGCAATTCTCAGTGTTTGATATGCTTCATCTAAACCTGCTATTCCAACCATGGCATTTTTTATGCCTAAATTATCAAATACGTATTTAAAAGCATTTTCAGGATTTATAATGCCACCAGCTAATATTTTCTTTGCTATGAGGGTTTTATCCATATTTTTAATAATTTCTAAACATTTTTCTCTTGATGGATTCATCATAAATCCTCTTTCGTTTACAGGAGCTAGTATTAAATCTATGTCAAGATCATGTTCTTCTATTATTGGCATTAATTTTCCGAAGTTATGTGTTGCTATCCCTGGTTTAGTATCATATTTTTCACGTATAAACTCACAGAAAACAGATAGTAATTCTATTTGGTTTAATGAAACTGCCATATCAACTGTTACTCCATGTAAAATTATTGCAGGCATTTCGAAATTTTTGAAGCCTTCTAATTCAATATCTATAAGATCTGAAAAAAGCCCGAAAACATCCTTTGATAATCCTTTTTTAATAAGAGAAGGAGCCTTTAAAGCTAATTTTAATTTATTATATTTGGTTATACCATCTAATAAACTACTCATTCCACCTAATGAGGATTTTTTAACATACTCATAAACACTTGGAATTACAGGTATAACTTTAATATCCTCCTTTTCTTTTTCTAAAGTTTGAATTGCTTCCAGAATATTCTTATTATTGCCGGTACTAATAGTTTTAACTCCAAAATCCATAGACGTGTCAATTATTTCGATTATATTATCTGTTTTACTAAATTTCTCTCTGTATTGCGTACGCTGTTCTTGTGAAAGATAACTTACTCCTTCAAATGGATTAGCACCTAAAATAACTTTATCTATTGTTTTCAAGGATATCCCCTACTTTAACTAATTGATTATTCTCATTAGATTTTATAATGCCTTCTAATATTATTTGAGTATCTAAACCGTCTTTCCAATTTAAATCCGTTTTCTTATTCATTTTACAACATTCAATAAAATGTTTATCTTCTTCAAAATAAGCAGTTTCGACACCTATTAAAAATTCTGTAGGTTCATATAATTCGACACCATAAATAGTAGTCCAACCTTCATCATAATTTCCGGCACTATTATTTAAAAAAAGCTTAATATAATCGTTATTAACATTCATAAAACCATTACTGCCTTCAACTTGTATTTCAATGTGCATTTGTCTATGTAAATGTGAGCTCCAACTAAAATCTACAATAGTATTTAATCCATTTTTATATTTAATAATAGAAGATCCATAATCTGTACTAGAAAAAGCATCCTTTTTTATGCCAAATATAGTTTCCATCTCACCAAAATACCATAACAATAAGTCTATAAGGTGAGATCCTATATCTAAAAGAGATCCGCCTACATCAGTGTCTTTTGAAAATCTCCAACCTTTATGACTTTTAAAAACTAAACCTTCATATGAAAATCCTCTTGAATGAAATAATTCACCTAAAATATTATCATTTAGTATCTCTTTTCCTTTTTTAAAAGTTGATGAAAAACGATTAAAATATCCTACTTGAGTAATGATATCATTTTTTTCAGAATAATCAACCATATCCTTTGCATTCTGCACAGAATCAGCTAAAGGTTTTTCCATGAAAACATTTAAATTGTTTTCAGCAAAATAATTCCCAATCATGGCATGTAGTTCATCAGGTACACAAACTACTACTGCATCAATATCTTGACTAACTAACTTTTTATAATCAGTATAAATTGGAATTTCTAACATCTTTTCAGTATAATTATAAACCTGTTTATTCGCTTCGGCCGCACAAACCACATTTACGTTGTCCATTATTTCTAAATTTCCGTAATGAAGAGCTCCCATTTTACCAAGCCCAACAATACCTAGATTCAGTTCATCCATTTTAAATTCTCCTGCTCTTCTTCAAGGGTTTAAAGCATTTAAAAATACATTTTCATATTCATTTATAATCTTATCCCAATTGTAATTCTCTCTTACTCTATTATATGCTTTTTCTTTCAAATCAACATAGGGCGAAGGATTAGATTCTAACATTCCTAACTTATTTTTAAGATCATTAACGGAATTGAAATAAAGAGCAGTATCTTGGCAAACTTCTTTGTTAAACATGTTATCATGTGCTATAATAATAGTTTTAGATATCATGATCTCTAAAAGAGAGGGATTTGTTCCTCCAGTGGAATGACCATGAATGTATGCGAAACAGTTTTGCCTAAGAATTTCTAGAACTTCAGATTCATATATACCGCCAGTTAAGAAAATTCTGTCTTTTGACATTGCAACTAAATTTTCTATTTCTTTTCTAAATTTGTTATTAGCAAAATTTCCCACTATAATTAATGGGAATTTAGTTTTAGCTTCTAAAAATGCTTTTATTATCACTTCAATATTATTTCCTGGTTCTAATCTAGAAACTACTAACCAGTATCTGTTCATTGTTATGTATTGTTTTAATTTATTATATATATTTAGTGTTTCAAGTTTATCTTCATCCCAAGGAGCTTCATCAATCAAATTAGCACCGTAAGGTATAAAAAAAGTCTTATAATGATATTTATCATTAACAAATTTTTTCATTCCTTCTGCATCAACTATTATTATATCAGAGAATATCATGGCTAAGAAATTATNNCTGGCTAACTTTATAAGGAAATATATATCATATATATTTTCATATATTTTCCTTAAAAAATAATTTCCGGGAGGTTTTAAGTTAAAATATTCTAGATTTACACCTTCATACGTTGTAATACGAGATTTTTTGGGTTTATATTCACAACTTACAGTTACTTTATGTCCTTTATTTACTAATATTTTTGATAATTCCTCTGCAATTGTTTCAAATCCCCCATATTTAGCAGGTATACCCCTGGATCCTAGTATGGCTATTTTCATTTGTTGCACCGAATAAGACTCTGATAAATTTAGAAATTTATGGAGTTTATATAAAAACAGGTTATAAAATGTTTCGAATCTTTTTTTACTGAGTTATCTTATGTTTTAATAGTGTTCTAAAAATTTTAAATCCATCTGAAAATGATTTTAGTTTCGGTTTATCAGCGCGTGTTTTGTAAGTTATTGGGATTTCAGATATTCTAAATTTGCCTTTTGATATTTTAGCGAACATTTCTGCTTCCATTTCAAAACCAGAGCAACTCAATCCTACTTCACGGAGATAAATTATTATTTTATCGTTGAATGCCCAGTATCCTGTGCAAACATCTGAAACTGGATGATAAAATAAGCTTGCAATTAAACTAAGAATATGGTTCCCCATAGTATTTCTTCTTGAGATTGCGCCTTTTTCTTTATTACCCTTCAGTCGGGAACCTAAAACTAAATCTACTTCACCATTTTTCAGAGGTTCTACTAGTCTTTGAGCGTCTACGGGATCGTAAGTATTATCTGCATCAAGCATCACTACATATTTAGAATTGGAATGCTTGAAACCGGTACGCATAGCATGAGCTTTACCTTGTTTTTTTTCAAAAATAACTTCTACACCTAAGTTTGAGGCTATTTCTGCAGTTTTATCATTGGAATTATTGTCTATCACTGATATTTTAGAATCTGGATACATCGTTTTTATTGTTTTAAGCAGCTGGCCAATGGATTTTTCTTCATCATATGCTGGAATTATAAAAGATACATCCTTCATAAAATATCAGTCTTTTTAATTTTTTATTACATTATACAATAATTTTGGTTCTGTAGAAATCATTTTTAGATTTTGATAGTTAAGTGTTTTGCGTAGAGGTATATGTCGTAAGAATTCGTTTTTTTAGTTTGGTTTCTTTGTTTCTTAGTCTGTCGCTTCCGCTTTGGTTTTTATCGCCGAAAACTTTTATCCTGACTGATATTGCACTTTCTACCAGACTTGAGATGATATTTAGGTTTACTGATTAGAGATTGCATTCTCAACCGGTATTTACCTGTTTTTACTCCTTTCTTAGGCGGTATCATGATGGTTGCTCTCAGTTCTTCATAGATGACCATGTGTATTTCTTCTTTGACGAATGCTTTGTTTAAACTAAAACCTGAAGATTCATATTTCTTGAGTTTTCTTATATGGGGTAGTGCGTCCTTGGAATCAAGTCTGAGTCCGCGAACCACTTTGTGGGCTAGAATAACTAATGTTCCTGTGTCTATTGTTATTTGGTTTTTGGTGTAGCTATTCCTTCATTTTTTTATGTTGTTTTTTGATTTTACGTGCGTAATACAGACTACTTGGTCTGAAGAGTGACCAGTTCCATGAATCGCAATCCTTGGATTTTTAATATCGAATAATGCTGCGATAAACTGGAGTATTTCAACGAAAAAGTGGGAACCGAAACGTTTAAAAAATTTTTGCAACGTTGTAAAGTTCGGAACACTTTTCAGTTCAATTTTTTTTAAGTAATATAGGCATTAATTCCACAACGGCTATAATTTCACGATATTTAAGTCTTAATGCTTCATTAAGCATAATAAAGTCATAAGTTGATGTTGCGTGTAGATCCGCTTCGGAAATTCATAGGAATAAGCTGGTTAAGTCATTTTAGTCACTTTAAGCGCCACAAGGGTAAATTTTATTAGCTCGTTTTCACTTAAATTACTCATGGGATCACTTCTGATATTTGGTAATACTCATTATGTGATATCATCATACTTAAAGGATTTCTAAGAGCCATAATTTTGCACTCTCTTCCATAATCAATATAGTTAGTACAATATAAAAACTTTATTCATCTTTTTTGGTACAATGAACCCAATATTGTTCTTCACAAACAATATTGTATGAGGAACCAAAAAAATTTGAAAATTTGATTACTCCATATTAATTNNATATAAAATAAGTATTATAACATTCATGACAAGCTAAAAAATCTTACATGTGATAATAATTTTGTTTAAACCCCCTCATTTTTACTATTCAGCGAGGGTTTGTGTGGCAGTTTTTGAGGTGTAGCCGAGTTTATGATGATGTCCAGTAAAAGTAGATTTAAGGAGATGTGCTTGGGCACTGATTTTTGTGTATAACGATGTATTTTTCTCTTAGTCTAATGATTTTTTGATTAATTTGAACATATCTTAGATTATGCTTCTTATATGTTTGAAACGTGGCCATTTCTCCATTTTTGTCTTGAGTTCTTTCTTTAATTTGGCGAAAAATCTTTAATTTTTTAGTTCCAGCTTCGAATTCCTGAAACTTGAGGATGTAACTTAAAACTGTTTAAAGCTCGTTTTAA
>PMNN01000198.1 GCA_003161815.1 Methanobacterium sp.
ACTTATAGGATTTCTACAGAGCCTTCATTTAAATGACAATATAATAATTATTAAATATTTACCATTCAACTATACTATCATCATCTTTGCAATATTCTACAAAAGCTTCAACAGCATCTCTAAAATTAACAAATACCTTATCTTCCCCAATAATATCAATCAAACCAGAACGTTCCAATTGATCTTTCAGACGAGGAATAGGTATAGTTATCACAAAGGTAATGTTATTACGGGATAATATTTCATGTAAATTTTTCATCATTTCAGCAGAACTATAATCAATATCACTAAACCCTGCAGTATCCAATACAAACCATTTAATAGGACGCCTTGACTCATTCACTAATCTTAAAGCTTCACGCATTAATTTATCAGAATTAGCATAAAATAAATCCCGATTAAAACGATAAACTATTAAACCTTCCATCGTATCATCACCAGGAGAAATTGGTGCAAAAACCCATAGCCCTTTCTCATTACGTGTAAGATAACTATTATTAGGACTATAACTATTACTCAAATGCCAAAGCATGGAAATAATTACTGCAACAATAATACCCGCAAGCACACCAAATAAAATCACCGTCGCCATAGTCACCAAAGCCAAAATAAATTCAGACGGCATTTTACTCCGGATATCTTTTAAACTAGATAAATCCACCAAATTAATTCCAATAAGAAAAACAATACTAGACAAAGTAGCAATAGGTAAAAACGAAATAGGCTTAGTTAAAAATACAAGAACCACCAAAACCACACCAGCAGTAACAAGTGAAGCTAATTGACTATTAGCTCCAGATTCAACAGCCACTTCAGTTTTCGTAGGACTACCATTAATGACAAAAGTACCAGACAAACCAGCAACACCATTCGCCAACGCTAAACCCACAATATCACGATCCTCATCTAACGATTCAAAATTCTTAATAGCATAAGCTCTAGAAGTAGCAGCACTCTGTGCAATTATTACAATAAAACAAGCACCCGCAGCTACAAACAAAGTATAGTAATCAGAAAAATAAAATGTAGGAACACTAAATACAGGCAAACCACTCGGAACATAACCAATAGATGATACACCAATTTTACTAAAATTAAACATCATACTAGCTATAATAGTACCAATTACAGCTATCAATGCCCCTGGAAACCTTTTACTATAAAATCGTGTACCCACTATGAAAACAACAACTATTATAGAAACAATAAGTGTCGGAATACTCGTCACCGGTAAATGCATAAAAAAACTGATTAACTGTGGAATAGCATCAATACCACTAGTACTGATACCGAACATTCCAGATAACTGACTAATAGCCACTTGTATTCCAACACCACTTAAAAAACCCACCAAAACAGTACGAGATAAAAAATCTGCAACAAAACCTAATTTAAATAACCGAGCAGCTATCAACAAAACAGCACACAATAATGCTGTCGACGAAACTAAAGCAATATACTTAGCACTTCCCGGCGTAGCTAACGGAACCATAATACTAAATAATATAGCAGCAGTAGCAGAGTCAGCACCAACTATTAAATGACGAGAAGTACAAAAAAGTGCAAATATAACCAATGGAAACAATAACGTATAAATACCCGTAATTACAGGCATTCCCGCAATTTTCGCGTAACCCATAACCTCCGGTACCGCGATAGTAGCTAAAACAACCCCCGCAATAACCTCCACAGGAATCTCAGAACGATCAAACGGTAAAATCCCACCTAAAACCGAATGCCGGATCTTCTCCCTCATATTATGGTAATTATCCATTTAAGTCTACCCTATTTAACATGATCATGACCAAAACAGCAAAAATTTGAAAAAAATCTTAAATAAAATATCATATTAAGACTAAAGTAAATTGTAAAAATATTATAATTTTTTAAAAAATCATTTTATTTTTTATTTAATAAACGAAATTTAAGTCTTTTAAACCATAATATCATGTAATTAAGAAAGATGGAAATTATGGAGTTACAGTCATTATTGTCTGAATTATATGAATTTGGAAAGTTAGAATTTGAATNNAGAATTTGGAAAGTTAGAATTTAGAAATTTTTAAAATCCAATAATAATTGTGTAGTGATATAATTGAAAAATAAATTTCATGATGAGAATCTCATTGAAGCATAGTTTTTGAGGAAATATTATTAAGTTTATCTAAATATTCTATAGCTTCCTCATCATTTCCAATTTTTTGTAATAGTTTTCCAATACTAAGTAAAGCTTTATGATAATTCGGATCAATATCAAGAGCAAGATAATAGAATTTTAATGCTTCTTGATTTTTTCCAAGTACTTCAAAAATCACACCTTTATTATGCAATGCACCAACATTATTTGGTTCTATCTCTAAGACTTGATCAAAAGCTTCTAACGCTTCATTGTATTTTTGAAGTTTTTTAAAATTAAGACCTAAATTATACCAAGCATCAACATCTTGGGTTAAAAGGTCATTTAAATTTTCAATTACCTCTTTAATCAAAAATTCGTGATCTTCATCCATATTTGAAGTATCTATCCTTTTTAATTTAGATTTTAAAATTTTTAAGTTGATAATATTATATATAGAGGCTATAAACTCTTCGTTGGGATTACTCAGAAATCCTCCTTTGTTTAAAGAATCAAAAATTAATATTGAGAGATTCTTTTCATTCAAATTATTCATGAACACTAAAAGATTTTTTTCGTTTTCTGACCATTCTGACCATTCTTGAATAATAAAAAGAGCATTTTTAGTCTTCATCAATTTACCATCTTTTGTCCAAATATTGATCTTTTTTATATTTTCTGCTTTCAATGTGTTTATTTGCTCTTTTGTCAGAAAAATTATCTTTATTTTCAGATCTGTAATGAAAATCTATATGTTTAAGAATAATGACCGGATTATACTAACTCTCTGAGATAATAATAGCGTTTTTTATAGTTTCGAATCTTTCATTTTGATTAAGACTTTGAGCCAAATGAATTAAGGCATTATATAATTCATCTATACCCATAAATTCCGTTAAAGATAATNNTGAAATTTATTTATTTTTTTGTCTTTGTCAAGTTCTGATAAACGAGATCTAAAGATTTTCACATTATATGCAGTTTTCATTATATAAACCAAATTTTTTTGAGAAACTTCCCATTTTGGAACATTGAGCTTGAAATATGTTTCAAACATATCTAATTTGTTAATTCTTTGTTTATCAAAACGATCGGGTACTTCAGGATAATTTTTATCACCATAAATATGAACTAAAGTTGGAAAGATACTTTTTAATAAGATTAATAAATTTTCTTTTAGAATAATATTCTCATCTTCAATCAGTTTATTTACAAAATCTTTGAATTGACTTCCTCTTTGAGATTTTTTAGTTCCATGTGATTTAATGATATCATGCAAATCTCCCGCAAAAATATCTTGATTATTTTTAATTCCATTATATATTTTCGGAATGAAAACTTGAATTGCTGTGATAGCAAAAAGATCGGGCAAATTTACTTCATCCTTTAAAAGTTCAAAACTAAACAATAGTGTATTAAAAAACCGATTTATATCGCGTATATTTCTAAAAAAATATTTAATTCCTGTTTGATAATAATAATCCCATTGTTCTCCATTCCATCTTTCATTTTTTGTTAAAATTTCAAGTTGTTCATCTAATATGGAATCGATCTCAATTTGAGAGATTTTTGGAACTTCAAATATTACTTGAACAACTTTTTCTAAGTATTTTAAGCCAAGATTTTCATTTGAATTATTTTTTGAATCCTTAAAATCATCTGCTTGAACATTTCTTAATGAATTGATAATTATTTCTTTATCAAAAGCAAGTATGTAGATTGTTTTTGGAAAATCTGCTAATGATTTAACTAATTGAAATATTTGGTGGATTTCAGTTTTATTTAATCTATCAATATCATCAATAAAAATAATCAGTTTATGATTCTGAGTTCTTAATGTCTCATCTAATTCTTTTTTAATTCCATCTAAATCCTCTAATTTTCTAATTGATAAATTTTTAATTGAACTAAAGATTTTTTTAATGGATCTTATCACTATCGTTGAGGGAGGAAGAACGATACTTATTGGTTTGAAAAATCAGCATATATTTCTAATTTTTCTGTTGTTTTCTTTATGTTATCATAATCAGTTTTTTCTAACTTTATTATCATTTCTTTAAAAAATTGGGATATTAATTGATTTTGATCCGAAAAATTCCAGGGATTAAATTCTATAATTATTGGATCATCATTTTCTTCTTCATTTAATTTCTTTCTAAATAATTTTTTTAAATAGTTAAATGATTTCCTGAATCTGGTTTCACTTATTGTGGATTGATTTTTTTTGATACNNCCTGAGCCCCATTCTCCACAAAGTCCAATCACAAGACTATCTTTTATCTTATAATCTAAAATAGCATTACCTAACTCAATTGCAAAATGTTTAGTGCCTAATTTATCTACATCTTCTCTACTCAACTCAGTAGATTTATCTGACTTAAAGTCCATGATTACCTCTAATAATACATTTATTACATCATTTATATATTCTACGGAAAATTACTTTTAATTATTTAAATTATCAGTTAAACTAATTTGAATAATCAAATTTAATTTTTCATCTATGGATATGAGTTAAACTATTCCCATAATTTAGATTTAACTGCTTATTTTGTGTAAATCTGTTAGTGCTATACATAAATACTCTAAAAACAGGCTTTGACTGATATAATCTCATTAACTAATAGTATTAATTTTATCTAAAAAAAATTTATTTTACAATGTTATATAAAAAAAATATAATAAATTTTTTAGTTTTTAATTGTACTTCGTAATATAGTGGTTTAACGAAGTAGAATAGAACATATTTTACAACCCAGAACTCCAACTACCAGACCAAATTTTATGATTCAAAATTGGAGAAATACCCGTTTTTGATCCATATGGGCTATATGAGATGATGAATTTACATTACATTTACCAATTTTATACTAATGCCCATCATCAGCCCTTTCAACCAGGGATAATTTAGGAAAAATAAATAGTAATAACA
>PMNN01000250.1 GCA_003161815.1 Methanobacterium sp.
CCATTATTTTCATAATTACACCTAAAAAATTCAGAATAATTTTATAAAAAAAATAAATTTATTATAAAAACTATCTTTTTTCTTAGTTCATCCAAGACTGTTCTATTAGTTAATATTTCATCCAGGNNCTTTGTTCTCTTCTATTACTATTTCATCATTAATAGATAAGTAGGGTAATGCTTCTGTATATTTCTTTTTCAGAAAATTATAATTATTAGGGTCGGCGTATCTCTCAAAAACGTCCCCAGTAGTTTGTCCCATGAGATATTTTGTATCTTGCATATTGAAACTAGCTTTAAATCGAAGTTGATTACTATACCATTTACGCAGCTTATGTGTTTTGAAATAACTTTTCCTCTTCCCGTTCGCCGTGATGGTCTTGAATACGTTTCTTTCTAGGTGCATCCGGCTTGTGTAGGCTTCAACTGCGGAAACATTTAATCTTAATTCATCTTGAGTAAATAATTTCTTTTTTTCCTTTATTTTGAGATTGCCAATATATTTATCGTTTAAAAACCTTACTCTGCTTAAATCTTTCATGAATATGGGTGAGTCGGGCGTTAAATCATCTTCATCTCTGGATTCTAGCAATAAAGCTATACTCAGCAGTGCTTCATGCCCTATAAAAGTGTAAAAATCGTTAGATGTTTTTTTTCGCCTCATGTCGAAGTAGTCTATGATAGTTTTATCAGTTTGTACTCGGTGTATAGCCTCATTTACTGTTAAACTCTCATATTCTTTAGTAACAGCATCTATAAAGTCCTTTACATTGAGCTGGAGAGTATCGGATATGGCTAACCCAGTTTGAGCTTGAACGATAAAAATCGCCTGATAGGTGGGATTAGAGTATTTAATAGCTTTCTGGATGTCTTCTCTGCTTAATTGATACTTAAAGTCTTGATTATCGTCAGCGAAGTTAATTTTAACTGTAGGTGTAGGTTTAAGNNTTATCGTTGATTTACTTTTACCAGAATCTATTAAACTAGATACATAACAATCTAAAGCATCAGATAGCCACATACGATACTCTGGAACATTACTATCTAAATCTGCTTTGTGTAAGTCATGTATTCCTGTGGGGGTTTTATTTATGGAAGTGCAAAAGCTATTAAGGACTGATGAGTATCTTTTAGCTGTTGATTTCCTTAAATTTTTCTTCTTTAAAAATAGCTGAAAAGTTTTGTCTTCCCAAATATGATCTGGAAATGGTCTCATAGTACTTTTAAATGTTTATATAGTTTTTTTACGTTGTAGTCAAATGTTCTTCCAGAATTTTCTTTGTATTATAATTCAACTTAGCCTCTGCATTTTTTAGTTCTTCAATTATTTCATCTATACTATTGTAAGAGTTTAAGAAAAGGACGTGATAACTTTCAGTGCCACTAATATTTAAAATAGCTATCTCATCATCCTCTTCAATATCTTTATTCTCCAAAGTAGCCTTGTACTGTACATAGGGGCCGAATTTTTCGGGTATTTCATCGTATTTAAATATTCCTGCTAGACTTGCGATAAACAAAAAGAACACCTCTTTTATGGATTTTATTATTTGTCAAGAATTGCTTTTTATAGCTTGTGAGTAATAGTTATGTGCTTAAATAATATTTAAAAATAAAATTTTGGAATTAAAGAAACTAATTTATAAAAATAATGAAATAAAAAAAAGAAAGAAAATAGGGGGAGAGAGTGTTTATTCTCCGCCAGTTATTTTATCTAAATTCTCAATATCCTCTANNTCTTCTCGTTTTAGTCCCATTGCGAGACCGAAAAGCTGAGCAAGGTGGAAAACTGGTATTTTAAAGTCTGTTCCGTATTTCTTGTTAACTTCTGTCTGTCCTACATCGAACTGTAAATGGCAGAATGGGCATACGTTAACTATCGCGTCTACACCAGCTTCGGTCATGTTATCAAGTTTTTCCTTAGTGTAATCAAGGGTAACATCTAAATCTCTGGAACGTAGACCTCCACCTGCTCCGCAGCACATTAATTTATCCTTGTAAGGAATGGATTTTGCACCGGTGGCCTCAACCAATTCATCTAAAATGGTAGGTTTTAGGGCGTTATCGATGTTTATTTCTGCGCTTGGTTTCAGGAAGTGGCAGCCGTAGTGAACTGCAACATTAAGATTTAATGGGCTTGTAACTTTTTCTGAAAGTTTAGCAATTCCCACATCATTATAAAGGATTTCCGCGAAGTGTCTTACTTTTACTTCTCCCTTAAATTCTCTTCCCACTTCAGAAAGTATGTTGTTTATTTTTTCTTTCATCTCTTCGTCTTCTGTTAACATGTGGTTGGTTTCGAAGAGTGATCCAAAGCATCCGTTACATTCGGTCATTACATCCATGCCCATGTCTTCGGCTATGGTGATGTTTCGGGCTGCTATGGATGCATGTGATGTCCGGTCAAATGATCCGAAAACACCTGGTGCTGGGCAACAGGATGCTCCTTCCATGTCTTTGAGTTCAACATCAAGCTTTTCCATCATGACCCTGGTTGCCTTTTCAATTCCAGGATATCGGTTATTCATTATACATCCTAAGAAATATGCAAATGCCATATTTGATTCCTCCTTTTATTCTATTTCTCCGGTTTCCCAGTTGTATCCTATGAGATTGTCAAAGCTTGTTTTCTTGAATATGGTCTGAACTTCTTCCAGTGCTTCTGGGAACTGGTGGGTGGTGGGTGGTAGTTCACCTAACCCTACTCTTTTTCTTAGCTCCATTGTTGCAGCGTTTATAGGTACACCGTGGCCCGTCTTGATAACATATGATCCGGTCATTTTATGTGCTTTTGCCATGTAACCTGCTTGGGCTGCATAATTTCTGGCTATTTTCACGATGTCCACTATTTTGATACCTCGAGGGCACCTTTCCTGGCATTCATAGCAGGTTGTGCACATCCACAGATTATCGTCAGATATTAAGTCATCTTTAAATCCCATTAATGATCTTCTTATAACTGTTCTTACACGGTATGGAGTTCTTCTTCCAGATGGACATGCTCCTGTACATGTACCACACTGGAAACATAATGCTAATGTCTCAGCACCAGCATCCATCACTTCCTGTTTGAAATTTTCATCTATACTATCACGAGTTAAAGTTTCTGCTTCTCTTCCTTCAAGTAAAGTCATGCTATCACTCCTTGTTGTTTTAGGTTTTTCTTCAACTTTTTTAGGGTCTTCTGACACTTTCTCTTCAGCCTCTTTTGGCTTATCTTCAGTTAACTTTGAAGAGGCTGGTTCTGATTCTTTTGGGTTTACTTCACTGTTTTTTAATTCAGATTTTGGTGTTTCTATTTCCTTTGATTTTATTTTGTTCTCTGACTCTGATTGTTCTTCTGTTTTCTCAGGTTCTTCTGCATTTTCTTCCCTATACAACATTTTTTTTAAGCGTTTAAGTTGCTTCATTTATCTTCACGCCCTAGTAAACACTACCAGCCTATGTGAAAACTTGTAATTTTCATATNNAGTGTAACCTTTTTGATGACACCAAATCTAAATCCAGAATTTTATCCCTAAATTTTTTTTTTAATGTAGCAAATAATAAGTTCCAGTTGATAACAGAACAAAGCTTTTAATTTCTATAAGATCCATTTAGAATATATGATTGAGATTAAAGTACACAACGGCCCTGCACGTATGGGTAAGTACAAGGAACTTAAAACACC
>PMNN01000115.1 GCA_003161815.1 Methanobacterium sp.
AAATGGAATGATAAACATATCATAATAACTAATATCATATTAATATAACAGATGAATTATAAATAAATAAAAAAAAGTTTGAAAAGAAAAAAATTAATACTGTAGGAATTATATTTAATATGAATATTATCTGAAAACTCGAGAAATTTTGGGGTGTTTGGAATCAGATGAGACGTATTAATGTCCGGGAAATCCCGAAATTAATTATATCTATAGTTATTGTATTTTTAGCGGGTGCTGTGGGTACAGTTTATACTCTCAAAGAAATAACTACTTGGTATGTTTCCTTAAATAAACCTAGCTGGACACCACCAAACTGGGCTTTNNTTAGTTTGGAGAGAAGGTTTAGAAAGAAAAGATGTAAGAATTGCAATCCTCGTGTTTGCAGTTCAACTTGTGATAAATGTTATATGGTCTTTGGTATTTTTCGGAACTCACAACATAATTGGCGGATTAGTGTTCGTTCTAATTCTGTGGATATCCATACTAATTAACATTATAGTATTCTACCGCGTTTCTAAACCAGCAGGGCTAATACTTATACCATACCTAATCTGGGTCAGCATAGCATCGTACCTAAACTACACAGTTTTCCTATTAAATCCATAAAAAATCTTTTTTCTCTTTTTTTATTGGTTGAATCGAAATAACACTCCAGTTAAAATACTGGAATATGATGGAAATAGAACAAGCTACAAGGGAGTTTATCCTGGAACGGAAACGTAGAAGGAGGAAACAGAAGAAACTCACAGACCTATTACATTAATTAATATTCAATATCGGCACCAAAATTAATTGGAAATTAAAACTGAAACAAATTAAAATTATTGATTACATCTTAAATTTTAGGAAAATAGTTCCTTTAAATTGATATTGAAAGATTATTCCGATTAGAATTAATATTTAGTTCATAAAAAAGGTAATCATATACACTTGAAGTGCATGTCTAACTATACCCTGATAATGTGATTGACATCTGTAACATTGAAATCTAAATAATTATTCATAGATATCTGTGAGAGTTGCTGCAGACGTTTCTCTGGATAAAATAAGGGATTGGACGATAATTATATAACATTTTATTAATTTGTTTATCCTGAATTTTCAGGTGTTTGCTTTTCATATAACTGATAAAAATCTGCTTTAGCCATTTCAATATTTTCGGGAATTCCAACATAAAGGGAATTCAAATATTTATGTAAATTAGTCCATTCTTCTTGATCATTAGAATATTGATTAGAGAAACCAATTATTATATTGAGAGCAGACTTAACCCCTTCAATTCGTTCAGGATCAAGTGCATCGTAAGAATCATGATGATCAAAGCAATCCTTTAGAAAATCTTTAAGTTCTTTTTTATATTCAATCCAACCATTATCGTCATACTTCCCATTAAAAAACATTCCAAATAACCTCCAATTATTTATAATTAAATTTATTCTATTATTTAAAACTTACATAAATGAAAGATTCTTCTTTTGAAATGTACTATTTGGAATAATGAGGCATTAGAAGTCCAATTATTAAGTTAGAATTAAGTGAAATAAGTGAAAAGATAAGTTTTTATGATAAAAATAAATCAATGTTATATTTGTAGTATTCTATTTAAATTTTCTAGATTTTCCTGGTTTTTAATTATTCTAGGTGGTATGCTTCGCTGTATTGAACCTTTAATTCCCAACAGCTCCTCTATTTCCGGTGAAACAGCATGATAAGGTCTACCTCTCTTATCATTCTTTCGGCTGCTTATTAACATGGCCTTATCCAATAAAAAGCTTTTAGTTTTATCTCCCACCACAATTACCAGGTCATGGTAACTATATTTTCTTTTTATATGGGCATTATTGTTATAAAGAAATGTAGTCACTTCTTTTTCACTTTTATTTAATTGGTTGAAGTCAATAATCCTATTTATTGTGAAATAACCTATGATATACAATGCTTCATCAAATTTATTATTCATAAAAGGTGTTAAGCCTGCATAAAAAACTAGAAGGTCATCTTTATCCAACTTCAATAAATATTTTTTTTTACCTTTGACGTCTCCATATGAAAAAGTTTCAAATTCAGGATCATAATGCATAGGGTTATTACTAATTCGTTGAGGAAGATAATATGAGAATGGCTTTCCACTACGTCCGATGGTATTTTTATAAGTCCTTGATTCNNACATCTTCAGGTATAGGTATGTATTCAAATGATCCATCCTTAAATATCGGTGCTAACGCTCCTCCACATCCCTTATCAATACCAACTCTTAAAAGCATAGCATTATTCATTTAATTCACGCTCAACACATTCATATTGATGATTACTGACATTTACTTTATTAAAAAATATAGAAATGAATAACAATTTTAATTCAACATAATGGGAAATGAATATTACTTTGGAGAATTTTATTTAAAGCCAAAAATGTGCTTTCAAAATTCAAATTTTTTTTATCAAATAAAACAGCTAAAAGTGAACATTAAATATGTCTAAATAAAAAACTAATAAATTTCTCTTCTTCGTATAATATGTTTATGACCATTTAAATAGATATCTTACAGTTTCTACTTTTAGATCCTTTCAATGTATTTTAGTTCTTTGAATTTG
>PMNN01000033.1:0-132 GCA_003161815.1 Methanobacterium sp.
AATAAAACTGTGAACCATAACCATATCGTAATCTGTAAGTCAAATACGAAATTTACACCTGTATAAATATTAATGATAGTGAGAATAGATGTTATTAAGGCACCTATTCCTACTATGAACATTACAGGATTT
>PMNN01000033.1:239-4252 GCA_003161815.1 Methanobacterium sp.
ATTGCAGGTAATATAGTGCCAAATCTACCTATTAGCATAGCTAATCCACCTGTTAAGTTATAGAATACTGTATTAGCGCTTAAACCAGCGAATGCTGAACCATTATTCCCAACCGTGGATAAGTAGGCGTATAAAATTTCTGAAAGCCCNNTTACCAAGGAACTCTGGTGTTCTGCCTATCATGAGTCCAGCTATGAACATGGTTAAAATAACGTAGAACAACATTCCTATCAGCCCCACACCAAGGCCACCATATATGACTTCACCGGTGCACATGTTGAACATATATACTAATCCAGTTAGAGGCATTACGCTGTCGTGCATGGAGTTTACACCTCCATTTGATACATCAGTGGTGGCGACTCCCCATAGTACAGATTGAGTAACTCCCAATCTCACTTCTTTACCTTCTAGGTTCGCACCGGCTACACCCATTTTCTCTAGTATGGGGTTAGGATTGTTTTCTGAATAGATTGCTACTCCTAATCCTAATGCGAACAATATTGTCATGACNNATCATTTTAATGGCTTCTTGTGAAGCCACCGGTCCTACCGCTATAGTTTGATTAACTCCTTCTAATGTATGTGCTGTTACATATGGACTAAAAGTTTGCACCACGCCTTGTGAGACTAGTAATATAGCCAATATCACAGCGATTGGTAATAAAACGTATAATGATGAGCGGGTGAGGTCTACCCAGAAGTTCCCGAGTTTTTCTGTGTTTTTACGGGTGAATCCTCTGATTAAGACCAGTAAGGCGGCGATACCTACTGCTGCTGATAAAAAGTTCTCTACAGCTAAACCAGTCATTTGGGTAAGGTAACTCATGGTGGTTTCTCCAGCATAACCCTGCCAGTTAGTGTTGGTAACAAATGATATGGCAGTGTTAAGTGCTGAATCCCAACTTACACCCGAAAATCCTTCAGGATTAAGTGGTAATACCCCTTGAATTAATTGTAATACAAAAACAAATATTATAGCAATGATGTTTAACATTACTAATGCGTAAGCGTATTGCTTCCAATTCATTTCCTTATTTTCATCAGTACCGATTAAACGATATATGAACCGTTCTACTGGCTGCATTAATGGAGTCATGAATGTTCTCTGTCCAGTGAACACCCGTGACATGTATTTACCTAATGGTATAGCAAGTGCTACTACGATTATGAAAAATATTAGAATGAAAATTATATCAAGAATTCCCATATTAATCACCCACTATCAAATATGTCGGTTCCAGATCTATTTTCTCACGTGTTTTTTTAAAATTAATTAACAAATCAATAGAGAGATTTTTTCCAGTTAAGCTTTCATTTTTTGGTTCCATTTTTTTTACCTCCAATTATTATCCTCCAAGAGTGCATTTGTAGGGGGAGGTAATTCAAAATTTAAAAACTTTACCACGTCACATTTTTTTTGATTCAAATACGGGCTTGAAATAACATTTTTTAATTATTTACAAATTTGATTTTTTTCATTATTTATTAAGAATAAATATATTCAACTGTATTATTTTACTTTTCTTGTTCCAGTAATCCTTAAAGATTTCAGCTATTTGAGCTAAATAAAAAATCTTTTTCTAGAGGTATTACAGAATATAGGGCCGTTTTTTTAATTCACGACTATTATACATCTTAAAAACATCATAGAATTGTTTATGTCACCTTCTAGCAAATTTTTTTAACTAGTAAAGGTACTTAATTCTAATATATAAAGATTACGCCGGCATGGCCGGCACATAGATAAATAACTATTAATATATTNNCCCACAGATTTTTATTCATTAATTATTATCTCTTTTTTCTTTTATTCGGGATTATAAATTCCCAAGAGGTGGAAAAAATACTTTATTATTTCAACGTTTTTCAAAAAAAACCTTAAGCTAGTAATAAAAATATTAAATATTAATAGTAGCCTAAATCAATTTATTTAGTAAATTGATGATTTTAATGTCGTTAAAAGTTAAATGACTACTAAAATTAAATAGCATAAGAAATAATTCATCTAAATAAATTNNATAATTAATAGTAATAAATTTAGTAATAAAAACTATTTTAAAATATTATTGGATTTAAATATGATTAGTGGATAACTTTATTTTCATAAGTCTTGCTTATTCCAGTTAATTTAATATTTAAACATTAAAAAAAGGGTTTTCAGGTTAATATGATGAATTATGATGTATTGGTAGTGGGTGCTGGTCCTGTTGGTACAACATTTGCCCGGTATATGGCATTAAAAGGATTTAAAGTAGGTGTTTTGGAAAAAAAGAAGGAAATAGGTGTGCCCCTTCAATGTGCGGGGCTTCTGGGTAAACAAATAAAAAATGTTAATCCTTTACCTGATGAACTTATTATAAACCAAGTTTATGGAGCTTATCTACATTCTCCCTCTAATAATCAGCTTAAAGTCGCTAAAAATGAGCCACAAGCATATGTACTAGATAGAGTTGGATATGATAAATTCCTTGCACAGTTAGCAGTAGATGCCGGTGTTGATCTGTTTTTAAATCATCGTGTAAAAGATGTTGATATTAAAAAAGGCCGCATATATTTGAATAATGATAAGGGGGAGATGTCTGCCAAAGTTATTGTAGGGGCAGATGGTTACAATTCATTAGTATCTGAAAAAGTCTCTAATAAATCCCCTAAAAATCCAGATAGAGTTCAAGCAGCTCAATTCTTGGTTAAATTCGAAAATAATTTATTCGATACGAATTATGTCCATCTTCATGTGCGTGCTGATATATCACCCGGATTTCTGTGGACAATCCCTTTATCAGAATCCACTGCTAGGATAGGTTTATTCGGAATCTCTGATTATCATAAACTCAATAATATTTTAAAAGATTTTCTTAATCAAAACACGGATTTCGGGGAATATTCAATTTCAAAGAAATATTATGGGATGATACCAGTCTATAATTCGAAAAAAAAAATTGTTAGTAATAGGATTCTTTTATTGGGTGATGCTGCAGCTCAGGTTAAACCAACCACTGGGGGCGGGCTTATAATGGGTTTTAAATGTGCAAAGATAGCAGCGGATGTTACATCTAGAGCATTAGATAATGATAATATTGCAATTTTAGCTGATTATGAGTCAGAATATCAGAATAAATTTAAAAGAGAGCTTAATATGCAGCTTAGAGTGCAAAATATATTTAAAAAATTAAGTGATAGTGATTTGGATTACATGTTCAGTAAACTTAAAGAAAAGGGTGCAGAGAAAATTATTTCTGAATATGGGGATATGGATACTCAATCACCATTAATAAAAGAGTTACTTAAAACTGGTCTTCTATTCACCATATTACCTAAGATTTTATCTCGGAGGATATTTAGTTTATGGAAATAGCCTTCATATTATCCCTTGAACATCCCACTCTTCCCAAAGCAGAAATAATAGCTGTTTTAAAAGCGGTGAATATATCATTTACCATTAAAAAAGATTTCACTGGATTATTAATTTTAGAAATTCCCCAAACATCCTTAGAAATTTTAATAACCGCTGGAAAACGGCTTTCATTAACTCATGAGATATTCCAGATTATAATTAATACGGATAAATCCCATTTAATGATGGAAATAGATGAAATTCATTGGAATAATATAATATTAAATGATTACGCAGTTAGAGTAAAGAAGATGGGNNTAAAATAAATCTTGAAAATCCAGATAAATTTTTAAGAACAGTTTTAATAAATAATTTCGCATTCATGGGATTAAGAATAGTTAAAATATCTAAAAAACACTTTTTTGAAAAAAAACCTCATAAAAGACCATTCTTCTACCCGGGATCAATGAGTCCTAAATTGGCTCGTTGCATGGTTAATCTAACTCGGATAAAAAGTGATGAAAGATTATTAGATCCCTTCTGTGGTACTGGTGGAATACTAATAGAAGCAGGTATAATCGGCGCGCGTGTAGTAGGTAGTGATATTGACCCTAAAATGGTGAAAGGAACCATTGAAAACCTCCAGCATTGTGAAATAAATGATTATGAAATTTTC
>PMNN01000267.1 GCA_003161815.1 Methanobacterium sp.
GTAATTTTCTGTTCCTTGCCGGTGCCCATATCCAGCGCTTTGACGCTCAAAATACCATTGGCATCAATATCAAAAGTAACTTCAATCTGAGGCATTCCTCGAGGTGCTGGAGGTATTCCTACCAATTGGAATCTTCCCAGAGTAGTGTTACCGCCCGCCATTGATCTTTCACCCTGTAACACGTGAATATCAACTGAAGTTTGACTATCCGCTGCAGTGGTGAAAACTTGGCTTTTCTTAGTAGGTATAGTGGTGTTTCTTTCTATTAATTTAGTGAATACGCCTCCTAAGGTTTCTATACCTAAAGATAATGGGTTAACATCAAGTAATACAAGATCTTTAATTTCACCAGCTAATACAGCACCTTGAATAGCAGCACCTATAGCTACACATTCCATTGGGTCTATTCCACGTTCAACAGGTTTTCCAATATAATCCTCCACGAATTTCTGGACAGAGGGCATCCTAGTGGGACCACCCACTAATATTATTTTGTTTACATCAGATTTAGTCATTTTAGCATCTTTTATAGCCTGTTCCATGGGGGCTGAGCATTTTTTAATTATTGGATCAACCAATTCTTCTAATTTAGCCCGGGTTAGGGTATGTGTAAGATGTTTAGGTCCTTCTTGGGTGGCGGTTATGAATGGTAAGTTTATATCGGTTTTAATAGTAGTTGAAAGTTCAATTTTGGCTTTTTCAGAAGCTTCACGTAGTCTTTGCACGGCTTGATCATCGTTCATAATATCTACGCCGGTTTCTTTCTTGAACTCTGTTGCTAGATAATTCATTACCGTCACATCCATGTCGGTTCCGCCTAGTTTAGTGTCTCCACTGGTGGATTTTACTTCAAATACTCCGTCACCGAATTCCATGATGGTAACGTCTAAAGTTCCCCCACCAAAATCAAATACTAATATCTCTAATTCTTCAGTGGTTTCTTTATCTATACCATATGCTAAACTAGCGGCTGTGGGTTCATTAACCAGTCTAATAACTTCTAGGCCAGCTATAGTACCAGCATCTTTGGTGGCGGTTCTTTGATTATCATCGAAATATGCAGGAACTGTTATTACTGCTTTTTTAACTTCTTCACCTAAGAAGTTTTCAGCATCTTTTTTTATTTTTTGTAGTATGAATGCAGATATTTCCTGGGGAGTGTACTGTTTTCCTTTTATATCTACTTTATAATTAGTACCCATCTGTCTTTTTATGGCGGTTATGGTGTTTTCTGGATTGGTGACTATCTGTCTTCTGGCGGGTTCACCTACCAGTCTTTGACCGTCTTCTGTAAATGCCACGTAACTTGGGAATGATTTACCGTATTGTGTGGATCCTTCTGCGCTGGGTATTATAGTGGGTTTACCACCGATAAGTGCTGCTGCTGCTGAGTTACTTGTTCCTAAATCTATACCTATTATTTTCTCTTTTTTAGCCATTTTAATTCACCTTTTTTTTACAAACTTTAACTTTTGAATATTTAATAACCTTGGAATCTAAAGTGTATCCTTTTCCAAGTTCTTCTATTATTACGCCATTTGGGTAATCTTCATTATCTTCAATCATGAGTGCTTCATGTTGGAATGGATCGAATTTTTCACCTTCACAGAGTATTTCTTTGAGTCCTTCTCGTTCTAGGACATCTTTTAATTTTTTGTAGATTATCTCTACTCCTTCTCTCAGATTATGGGATTCATCGGCTTTTAATGCTCTTCCTAAGTCTTCGTAAGCTTCTATAATTTTTAAAATTAGATTTTCATTAGCGTATCTTATGTAATCTTTGAGATCTTTTTCTGATCTTTTTTTGTAGTTTTCGAAATCGGCTTGGTTGCGTTGGAGTTGAGAATAGTAATCGTTTATTGTCTGATCCTGTTCTGTTATCTTCTGATTCATCTCGTTAATTTCTTGAATTTTTTTCTCTATTTCATCATTTTTGTCGATGATTTCAGATTTCAGATCATCCAGATCTTTCTTTAATTCTTTTAATTCTTGCTTATTGCTCATTTATTCACCTTGTATATTTGCGATGGTGATGGTAACATATAACTATTATAGTTACCAAATGTTATATAAACTTTTCGAAGATTTCTATTATTATAATTACCAAAAGTTATATTAGTATTTAATTTAATATAGTAACTAAAGGTTATATAAAATTTTTTCTATAATTAAAAAATAAGATCAAAATCAAAATAATAATAAATATTAATTACAAAATTTAAAATCAGTGATAACGATGAATTTAGAGGATATATTAGACGTAATGGGATGTAAAACACGTAGAAACATTCTCGATCTGATACGAGATGAGCCACGTTTCGTAAGCCAGATATCCCGTGAATTAGAAGTGGGTCAAAAAGCCATAATAGAACATTTAAGGGCCATGGAAAATACAGGTTTATTATACTCTTCCTTCCAGAAAATAGAGCGTGGAAGACCTCGAAAATACTATGACATCTCCGACGACATTGAATTCCAAATATTCATTAGCCACGGAACAATACGCCTAAAAGTACCAGGCCATGAATTTCAGGAACTACAAAAAATCGAAGAAAAATCCCGAATGGGAGAAGAAGTTTCAGATGAACTGGAAAATCTAATAAAAGATTATGAAAACGCCATGGCACATGCAAAAAATCTTTTAAAACAATTAAATGCAAGAAAAATGGCCTTAAAGAAACGTTCACTAAAACTGCCCGTTTTAGCTGATGATCAATCCTAGGATTCCGATTAAAAAAAAGAAAACCTTAAAAATTTTGAACGATTCACCGGAAATACATGGCAGCAACAGCAGCCTGACCCAGGGAAACTGAACCATCACCCGCACAACTATTTTTATGTTGAATAAAAGTGTAACCAGCAGATTCTACAGCATTTTTTATGGAAGTACTAATAGCCTCATTATAAAATACTCCACCAGAACCACCTATAACATTGACGCCAGTTTTATCTGCAGCTATTATAGCTAATTCAGCTAATCCGACTGAAACAGCTTTTTGACCAGCCAACGCTATATCATTTATTTTTTCACCCGATAATTTTTCATCCAAAACTGAAAAAAGTATCTTTGAAGTATCTAGAACATCCAAACCATTATTTTTTTTAATTTTAACAGGAATAGTAACTTTTTCATCCCCATTGTAAGCTGCTGACTCTAACTTCATTGCACATTCACCTTCATAGGTTCTTTCACCACAAATTCCAAGAGCAGCTGAAATAGCATCAAGCACTCGTCCAGTGCTAGAAGTCTGAGTAATGTT
>PMNN01000095.1 GCA_003161815.1 Methanobacterium sp.
ACACTTCCTGCTGCTGCTATTCCTTGTCCTATACCTGATCCTAATGCAGCCATACCGACCCCTATACCAGCGCCGATTGCTGCTAAAGCTGTTCCTAAAGCGACTTCAACCATTTTTTTTACCTCCTAATATCAGTATATTTTCTTTTTACTCTGAATGCTCTAAATTTTCGACTTCCACCAATGAAAAATTGAGCGAAGTATTCAACATAATGTAAACGTAAAGCGTTTATAAAGCCTCCTAGACTCATGAATGCACCATTGGCTATATGTCCAAAGATGAATATTATTGGGGCTAGTATAATTCCTATGAAAGGGATTAAACTAGCACTCAATCCGGCTAGGATGTTAACAGTCATAGCTATTCCACCGGTGGAAAGACATAACGCTAGGAGCCTAGCATATGATAAAATTGTTCCTAAGAATCCAGTGATATCCATGAAACCGAAAAGTCCATTGAAATAGATTAGCATAGCTACAGTTACCACCAGGAAGGGCACTAATCCATAAAATGATCCGGTTAATAAATATGCTGCTATACCAGTAATGAGGACTAACCATGGTATTTGTGCCCCCATTGCGTCTCGAGTAGCTCCTCTAGTTATATTATTATAGGTACCCACACATAAACCAATGGTTATGTGGAGCACACCCACGGCTAACGCGATAATTAAAATATTTTCAGGATGCACAAAGGCGCTTATTGAAGGTACAAAGGGTAGATGTAACGGTATGAATCTACCGAAGAGGTCTCCTATAAAACCATTAGTCATAATTCCCAGAATAAATGCCCATGCACCACATGCTATCAAAATTAAACCAAAACTAGACATCAACTTATTATTCCGCCCCAATCCCCGGAATATGATGAAACCTATAATTGCATCTACCAAACCGTAACCAGCATCGGTAAGACAAAATCCAAAGAAAAAGGGAAAAACCAGTGCCATTAGAATAGTTGGATCAAATTCTCTGTAATCTGGAGTATTATACATATGCACAAATAACTCATAGGGTTTGGCAAAACGGGGGTTATCCAGATGAACAGGTATAGAATCATTTTCAATATCAGGATCAGAAACTTCAACCACTGAATGTCCTTCACTCGCTTCTTCAATAATTTTAAGAGAATTTTCCAACTTTTTCTCTATTACCCAACCTTCCAACATAACCGTTTTATTAGTTTCACCAAAAGAAGTGAATATTTCACTCCTTTGTTTCTCAATCTCCAACTGCTCTTTAAATGCCCTAAATTCAGATAACCACTCTGCAGATATCACTGCTAAGTCATCTAGAATTAATTTTCTCTCTTGCTCTATAGATTCGATACGTGATTCTGAATCTTTTATAATATCATTAGGGTTTCCGGATAATCCTGAAAATTCAAATTTTTCAAATTCAACTTTCCTTAATATATTGGAAACTTCATCTTCGAGTTTATTCAGGTTAATTAAAATAAAAATTTTGAAACCATCTTCAACAGCATCATAATCAAAAACAATAAAGTCATCACTGCTTAAACTTTCTAAATTTTCTTTTAAGTTTATTAAATTTTCATCACTTATTTTCCCTAGGGTAACTGATACTTGTTTTAATCCTTGTAAATGGGATAGATTGATATCTATATTTACTAGATTTTCAGCTACTTTTTTAGCATTTTCTAGTTTAGATTTTTCAGAATCGAGATTATTTAACTTTTCATTTAGTGGATTTGTTTTTGATTCAACTTCCTCAACGAGGTTTTCTACATTTTTTATGGTTTCCTCAACATTCAATTCTTCTATTTCTTTTTTTTCAATGGCTGGAGGGTTCACGAAACCCTTTATAAGAGGCATAATGCCTTTATCTTTTTTACTCACGGATTTCAGAAAATCAATGGTATTCGATGTTTTCATTATAAGAGAAGAAACTTTACTGAGATAAGGTGTGGCACGCCCGGGTTTGAATATTTGCTTCCACTCGGCATCTTCTTGCACACGCTCTGAAATATCCTCGATTTGCACCAAGGACGCTTCGTGGAGTGAATTAACTGTAGATTCAGCATATTTATCCAAGGTTATTATGCTGAGTTTTTTCATCCTAGCTGGTTTAAACATGATTGCTCACTTATAAAATGTTTTTCACTATAACTTTAGCAGCATCATCAACCTTACTAGTAGCTTCTCTCTTGGTTAAATCCACTTTTTCAGCAGTTTTGTTAGAAATTTGATACGCTTCTTTTTGGGCTTTAGTATCAGCTTCGAACAATATTTTTTCAGCCTCACTCTCTGCTTCTTTTTTTGCTTCTTCTATTATCATCTTTGATTTAGATTCAGCGTCACTTATCATTTCAGAGGATCGCTTCTCTGTATCATCGATTAATTTATCAGCGTCATTTTCAGCATTTTTTATGGTTATAATAGCTTCCGATATCATTGTCATTTAAATCACCATTGAACATTCGGGAGTTTCTTGTCTGTTATATATATCTTTTACTATTTAATTTTCAATAATGATTAATCATTATATTTATTATCCGTTTTCAAGTGTCCTAATAGCTTAGTTAAAAGTTTATTTCTCAACTCCATCATAGTAAATCTCATCTATTTCAATAAGCTTCCTAAATGGAGATTCTCTAGTTTTCTCCTCATAAGCATGGGAAATTAACCCGGGAAGCCTTCCTATCATAAATATTCCAGTCCCGATCCGCCAATCAAAACCCATATCAGATAGAATTCCAGCGTTAGCACCATCCACATTCATCCTGATACCTTTAACCTCACAAATAATATCTTGAATAGCAAGAGCAAGTTGAGTGTGAATACCACAAAAACCATATTCACTGGCAATTTCAATGAGTCTAGGGGCTCGGGGATCCTCATCATGATATCGATGGCCGAAACCAGGTATTTTATGATTATTATTAACAAATTTTTCCATAAGGACGTCTGCAATTTTCTTAATGTCTTTATGAGAATCTACAGTTCCTTTATATTCTTTTACTTCCCTTTGCAAAAGTTTCATACAATTTTCTAATGCACCTGCATGATGTTTTCCAAAGGATAGGATACCTCCGGATACACAGTTATTTATGGTAGATCCGGTAGAGGCCATGAGTCGGGTTACTTGAGTGCTGGGCGGGGTTACTCCATGATCACTTAAGGATATTAAAATTGCTTCAAGCATCTTAGATTCTTTTGGTGATGGTAAACTGCCAGTTAGTAGTAAATATATCATTTCTGGAAATGATAAAGTTCCAATTAGATCCTCTATGGGGTAACCTCTAGTAGAGATCTTGTTGGGTTCTATTCTGGTTATGGAAGTTTTCCATTTGGTAATCTGGGATTTGAGTAATTTTTCTACGCTTTCTCTTCTAATCGCCATTTCTTTTACATCTCCAAAAAATATTTTCTGATTAAAGATTGAAAGATGATAACCGTGGTTCAACACAGCAGCATGGTCTCATGCATAATATACGAACTCCACTGGATCTTTGAGGTCCTATTTTTACTAGAGACCCTAGAGCAGTTACCGAACCACCTATACCCAGTGCTCCGATATTAGAATTGTTTATTGATTGAGTAATTTTATCCTCGATTTCGGATTGTTCTTTGAGGTTTCCATATATCATAGATTTAAGCATCAGGGTCGTGGCTTCAAAATGGGTTCTACCAATACCTACAGCCGGTATGCATGGAGTACAACCCAATTTTGGAAGTTTTAGGGTCATATAATTCACTACTTCTGCGAATACTTTCTCANNTATGAAAGACTCGATAGGTTTTAGCTCTAATTTCTGGACCTCCACCTAGCATGATAATATGGATTTTAACTTCTTCTGGGTTTACTTCTGGAGCTATTTCATCGATTATGAATGAGGGGGGAACAACCTTCCCCGGATCATTATCGAGACCAGTTTTTTGTTCAATTCTTTCAATTTCATCTCCTTTCACAGCCATAGGTCTTCCGGGAAGATCTTTTAAACCCTTCTCTACACCTTTTTTTATGAGTCCCAAAAAGTTTACGGGTAATGAAGCTTCTTTTCCCACTTCTATTAGAATGTGGGGGATACCAGTGTCGTCACAGAGGGGGACTCTTTTTTTATGGGCTATCTGTGCATTTTATATTAAGAGTTCCAGAATCCAGTATGCGTGGTGGTTAGTTTCATTTTCCAATGCCTTTTGATAGGCATATATTTGATCCTCACGGAATGTGGTGCTGGCTTCAATAACAGCTTCTTTAACTTTATCAACTAAATTCATTTTTTTTTATTGCACATCCCTTTATAATAATTATTAAGAATAATTTTTCGATGTAATTTTAAATTTATAATATGGAGTAATTTCTGGAATTTAATCAAATTTTCCTGGAATTGCTAGATCTGTTGCACCTTTTTCAGAAGGCACTGCCTCTGGATAGTAACGTTCTATCATACTTTTCACTAAATAAACTTGTCTGATACGTTCTGATGCCTCTTTTGTAGTGGTTTCATAACCATGGCTTTTGGCGATGGCGCCTCCAGTTTTAAGATAAACCGGTGCTGCAACTCTTATAATCTCCGGAACTTCATAATGCCTTATAAAACCTCCGGAAGATTTAGGATTTTCTGTATGAATATCTAGGGATATATCTATAGCATTTCTTAATGAAGCCATCATATTTAACTGCAAATCTCTCACAGGATTGAATGAATCAGCACCGATATCCTCTAACAATTTTGCAGATGCCGGATTACCATGACCCGTATGCGCGGAAACCTTAAAATGTAGATTATCTGAAATTTCTCCAGCAAGCCTCATTTTACCAAGAACCCAGAGTAAACCCTCGTCATAGACAACTATACCTCGAACATTTAATTCTGCTGCTCTTTTCACATCCTCTAAAGCGTATAAAAGATTTTCATAGCCCCTTAGACGATAACCTATTCTAACTCCCTCCGGAGTATGGGCAGAGGCACTAGTATCATAAGTAGCCCGAGGACCAACACTTAAAAAAAGCTCTATTTTATTATCCATGNNCTTAAGAAGAGCTCTATTTTATTATTTATAGCCATTTCTACCATTTCTTCTATTTCAGAGTCAGTTAAAAGCATTATACCCTTGGTTTGTGTTACTCGATGTATTGTGACATCATATTCGTCAGCAGCATCCAACAGAGCTGTCATTGCTCTGGGTTTTTGAATTCCAGGCACTTCAAATCTGTACTGCGCACCATCCGGAAATCTCTTAATAGAATCTTCTAATTGATAATTAATTCTTTTAATTCCTAAAGATTGGAGAAAATCTGAATTTTGCATCATACATCACCTTTTTATAAGTCTTTATTCAATATGAGGTTGTTATTTTTATAATATTGAATTATTGAATTTCATCATAAAATCATGCATAGTATATGGTTCTAAGTTATCAATCTCTTTCAAAACATTCATTTCCATATTAGGATTCAAATCATGGAATTTTTTGAGTATATCAGACTTATTAAGGGGATTTTCTGGTTCACCATATGCTAAATCAATTCTTTTCTCATATGATCTATTATTACTGTTTAACGTAACAATGGCTGGTCTTTTATCTGGGTAAAGAGTATCAAAGTCTTCAGAATACTTTATAAAGATCTTTTTGGAT
>PMNN01000009.1 GCA_003161815.1 Methanobacterium sp.
GTCTTAGTTAACGTCACATTAGATACAGGATTTGTCACAAATACGGTTGAATTGGTTGTTGTTCCGGTGTTTATTAGAGTTGCATTTTTAGTAACGTTTGTACCGGCTACAGATGCTGTTGGTGTTACGAATAATTGTAACACTGCACTGGCACCATTAGCAAGGGGTCCGACGTTCCATATTTCACTAGCATGGTTNNACTGCTGACCCACATTAGGCGAGCTGTTACTGGCAGTATTGGTTATACTCATGTTTAATTGCAACCAACCGATTACAGTTGTAGTCTGATTACCTGCTATATCTCCTGGTGCTGGGCCGAGATTGGAGCCCCACCAGTTAGGTGTAGCAGTTACTGTTCCACCATTCGCTATGGTGTTTGTGCCTGAATTGTTGACGTTGATAAAATCTGCATTATTGTATATTGCTGCACCATTCGGTGCGGTATTGCCCGTGATTGTGTTTTCAGTGATTGTTAATGTTCCTCCACCATTCTGTAAGGTGTTGGTAGTGAATGTGTTATTGGTTGCGTTTATTAATGCATCATTATCGAGGGCTCCACCATTATTTGTTGCGGAGTTGCCTGATATTGTGTTATTAGTTATAGTAAATGTTCCACCATTCCGTGCGGTGTTGTCCGTGAGTGTGCTGCTAGCTACATTTGTTAAAGCCTCATTGTAGATGCCTCCACCATTCTGCGCGGTGTTTTTCATAATTGTGCTGTTGGTTACTTTCAATACTCCACCATTATCTGTTGCGGTGCTTGTAGTGAGTGTGCTGTTGGCTATGGTTATTGTTCCACCATTGTAGATGGCTCCACCATTACCTGTTGCAGTGTTTCCAATAAGCGCGCTGTTATCTATGGTTAATATTCCACCATTATGTACAACATTAATGCTCGTAATTGTGCTGCTGTTGGTTATGATTATTGTTGCATCGTTATAGATGGCTCCACCATTCTGTGCGCTGTTACCTGTGAATATGCTGCCAGTTATTGTAGCTGTTCCACCATTAGTTGTTGCGCCACTGCCCGGATTGAGTGTACTGTGGTTTATGGTTATCAATCCACCGTTATAGATGGCTCCACCATTACCTGTTGCAGTGTTGTTTGTGAATGTGCTGTTGATTACGTTCAATGTTCCACCATTAGGTGGTAAGGTACTCACAGCTGGTGTGGTATTGGCTATGGTTATTGTTGCATCATTGTAGATGGCTCCACCATCCTGTGCGAAGTTACCCTTGAATATACAGTTGGTAACGGTTAAGGTTCCATTATTGTAGATACCACCACCCAAAATTCCTTGCCCGTTTTCTATTATTAGATTCATGAGGCTGACTGTGACACCGTTATTAATCATGAACACTGGCCCGGCAAGTTGGCCGTTTATAGTAGCTGTGCCATTATTTATTACGTTGAAAGTCAGATTTTTATCTACTAGAAGATTATGTTCATTGAAGGTTGCACCGTCCTCGAGCATTATAGTGTCACCGCTAATAGCAGCGCTAATAGCAGCTGCGATTGAGCTGAAAGTACCCACAAGTACTCCATTTCTATAAAGCTGCGGGTCGGGTAATTTTGTAGTTCCAGTAGATTGTGGTGATTTTGATGCCTTAGTATTAGTTGTAGTTTGTGTTGTCGTGTGAGTTGGAGTTGAATTTAAAGAATCTGTTTGATTTGCGCTAGTTGATTGCAAATCAGTGTGCTTTGTATTTGTAGCGACTGTATGGTTTGCGCTAGTTGATTGCAAATTATCATGCGTTGTATTTGTAGCGGCTGCTGATGCTGCTCCACATATTGTTAGAGTAAACACCAGACAAAATATAAGTAAACCTAAGTTTTTTTTGTTTTTCCATGTTGTCATTTTGATTTTTCACCTCCTTTTACAATTAATAATCCATAAATTTTTTGAAATAATCCCTTAAATTAGTTTTTCAGATGATTAGTTATTGCTTCAGAGCGTCATCCTGTGCCTTGTTTACTGTAGTTGTCGTGGTTGTTTACAGTTGAGTATCATGTGAGTCCGTTGTTACTGTTGTTAACGTGGTTGTTACAGTGGAATTAATGATATATAATCTTATTTTCAGTAGATATATATTTATTGGTCTTATTTACTCATTTAAACCTATAAAATTAGGTTTTTTGTGAAAAAGGTCACTCTCTTAGTTTCTCTTATTATTTAATCTACTGCTCTCTTCAGTAATACTACTTTATATGAACAAACGTATTACATATACAGGGAATGATAAGAATTTCAAATTAATTTGAATGGATTTTATCGTACTTCAGAATAAAAATTTTTAAAAATAAAAGAATTATTACATTATTTTTCAACAAAAGATACTAATTATTCTTTTATCCAATAACAGAGCTTAAAAAACTAGAATATCATTAAAAACAATTATAAAACAAATTTAAAAACTGTTCCAACTTCACAAAAAAATAAATATTGTGAATTTATTCATAACAATTAAAATATCATATACCATAAACACATTACATTCCTGTTTAATGAATTCTAAATAAATATAGAAGGAATATATTAGATCTACAAGGGAATTATAGAACTTATCCTTTCCATGTGAGATTCTACACTATTTAATTAATTAAAATTATTGTGAAAACGATCAAATTCTACATCAGAAATTTTCGCTAGTTATTATCGCAATTAGTTAAATTATATGATTCATTCAATCTTCTTATAAAAAAATTAATATTATTATGATTAAATCATAATTCAAGTTCATTTACCTTGAATATATTAATATTTATTAATCATATCGGACGATTTTATTTATGAAATATAGCATAAACTGGAAATTATTTTTTATTCTTCTTATTGCAAGTGTCATTGCGAGTCTACTGATCTTGCCTTATGAATTAACTCTAAGCTCTGCTTTAGCAAGAGTTTTCACACCAGTAATTTTAGTTGAGCAATTAATTCAGACTATA
>PMNN01000082.1 GCA_003161815.1 Methanobacterium sp.
ACTTATTATTTAATAAATTATAAGAAGAATTCCTTAAAAAAAATTTAATTTTATAATGATTTATATTTATAATGATTTATACAAAATTTTATTAAAAAAAGTTTACAGTCATTTATTTAAATGACTGGATTTACCTTTCTTTAAGTAATGATTAACTAAACCACCATCTTGTAATATTTCAAGCATGAATTTTTTGAATGGTTGGATTTTAAAGACTTTACCAGTGCTTTTATTTTTAATAACTCCATCCTCCAAATTTATGGATAATAAATCCCCTTTCTCAGCTTCAACATCCGCTACCACCACGGGCAAACCTACGTTTATAGCATTTCTATAAAATATCCTAGCGAAAGATTTAGCAATAATAGCTGAAATACCAGCATGTTTCAATGCTACTGGAGCCTGTTCACGTGATGAACCGCAACCGAAATTCCAGCCAGCCACTATCAGATCACCCTTCTCCACATTCTCCGCGAATGCTGGATCTTCTGCTTCCATCACATGAGCTGATAATTCATCAAGATTAAATGCCCTTAAATACCTTCCAGGGATGATTACATCAGTATCTATACTATCCCTGAATTTCCAGACTTTTCCTTCCAATTTATCTATCATAAAAATAACCTAAAAAAAACAATGTTTTTTTGTTTCAATCAATTAAGTTAATACTTAAAGAATTTTCCCTTCTAAAATTTTACTCTTTGATAATTGCACCGTAATTCTGGGCTTTAGATGAAATAATTTCACCTTTTTTATCTTCCATTAGACTTCTGGCAGTTTTACATATATCCTTGGTATTAGTATCTGTAATTGCGTAAACTGTAGGTCCAAAGGAACTTAATCCCACTCCAGATGCACCTGCAGATCTTAAATTATCAATCAAATAATTAGTGAATGGTTTTTGAAGATTTGATTCTATTTGTTTAAATCCAATATTCTGTACAGAATTAACTGCACTTCCAAAAGCATCTAAATCTCCCTCCACCACTGCAGGCATCATCTTCATAAGGAGAATATGAGTTAATTTCTGCACTTCCACCAGTGGTATAGGACAATACTCCTGGAATATATTAACCTCATGGTCACCTGAAACTTTACTCTTCGCCTGTGGAATGACTAATATTAAATTCCAATCCTCAGGCAAATCATATCTAGCGATTATTGGAGGCGGAGTAGCTTTAGATGCAGAAGATGGTAAGAAATCAGGTTTAGATATGGTTTTATGACCACCATCAACAATGAAACCTCCAATCTCAAATGACGCCACACCAATACCTGAGGTTCCACCTCTACCCACGATCTCAGCTATTTCAGATGCTTTAAGATCCTGACCATTAATCTTTAATATTAATTTAGCAACCGCTAATGATAACTGAGTGCCTGAACCCAAACCAGAATGAGAAGGATAATATTCACGTATATTGAACTGATAACCTTCATTTAAACCCAAAAAATTGTTCGTATTAATTATTGCATTATTTATTTTAACTTGATAATCATTTAATGTGTTACTATTCATATTATTCGAATTATTGAATATTATTTCGTGGTCATCAAATCCCTTTTCAGCTTCCAGGACTAATTTAGGCTCCTTGATAGTGATACCCACACCACCATCAATCCGACCATATTTACCATTCAAATCAATTAATGTAACATGTAATCGGCTGGGTGTTTCAATTATCAACCTAGTAAACCTACTTTTAACTTTTATTAAAGGGTCTTGAAAATTGCTTCTCAATATCCTGACGGTAAATAGAGTTCATAGCACAGAATGGTATTATTCTTCCATCAGGCACTGCGTAATGAATTACACATCTTTTAACTCGATCATGATCGAAATTCCAGGGGTCCATGAAGTGCATGCAGGATATTAATAAACTTTTATGATGAAAATCACCTAAAGCACCGTAAGATCGTTCCCTAAATACTTTAATTAAAATACTCTTAATATCCAATGAGTCAGGAGTTTTAGATAAACTGATTGTTTTAGGTAATTCAAAAGTCGCTCTAGCTAAAACCTTAGATTTAGCCACTAATCCACCATCATTAATATCATCAACACTGTTAGCTAAGAGATTGAAGAATCGATCTACATCTATAAATCTTGTAACTGGAATTAATTCATCATCATCAATAAAAATATAAGTTGCAGAACCGCAATGTGGATGGCAGGTGAAATTTACTTTGGGTTCGCCTTCCATAGCCTCAATGAATTCTGACACGGGAAGCACTGAAGAAGCAGGATAAAAATCTTCCACTTTAATCTGGGATTCAGTCTGCTCCTCCACTAATTCTTCAAAATCTGGTATTGTTATGCGTTGCTTCTCCACTTCTTCACTAGGTGTTCTACCAGCAAAGGCTACCGGTTGGAATACAACTCCTCTTATAACATCAATATTATCAGCTGCAAATCTTATTATATCTCCTACTTGATCATGATTTATACCCTTAACTAATGTTGGTACTAGGACTATTCCCATTCCACCTTTACGGCAATTCTCTATAGCCTCTAACTTATTTGATAGGATATTCCGTCCCCTTATTTTAAGGTAGGGTTCCTCGGTTACACCATCAAACTGGAGATAAACCGTATTTAATCCAGCTTCTTTAAGTTCACCGGGTAGTTCTGGATTTTTAGCAAGTTTTAAACCATTAGTCGCTATTTGTACGTGGGTGAACCCTTCTTCCGTTGCGAGTTTCACTAATTCCACTAAATCTTTACGCATGGTTGGTTCACCGCCAGCATATTGAATAGCTGGAGCGGGAACTGGTTTAATACTCCTCAGGTTTCGAAGCATTTGCCTTATCTCTTCATATGAAGGTTCATATAGTTGCTTAGAGACTGCTGCATTAGCAAAACATATGGGGCAGCGGAGATTGCAACGATTTGTAACATCTATCAAGCCGAGTATGGTGTGACTTTCATGATCTGGGCATAATCCACAGTTCGATGGACAGTCACCTTCAATGTTTGTCTGCGGGTTTTCAACGCCTTTACCCTTGTAATCATAGTCAGAGGCAATATGGTACATTTCACTACTGCTCCAGTAAGTGTTATCAAATTTTCCGTGGACTTTGCATTCTTTTTTTATCATTATCTTATCCTGGTCTTCATAGACTTCCGCGTCAAGGATTTCAAGACACTCAGGACATAGACTTTTGGTCTTCTTTATAACCATAATCTCACCCATAATATTATTTAATAGCTGTAACAATTACAATTATCTTCTTTTAAATTGGAGGTATAATATGGACTTAACTGTTATCAGTGCTCTAACTTTATCAGCATATGCTATATACTTTATGTTACCAGCNNAATGTTTCAGCATTAGCCTTTGGCGGTGGAACAGCATTAGATTTTAAGCGTGATTTCACTGATGGCCAGAGGTTGCTGGGAGATGGGGTTACTTGGCGGGGAACTATCATTGGAATTATCATTGGTACCGGCATTGCAATTATTCAAGGCTTTATATTCTTGTATTATGGGGACGTATTCATGATATTACCTGGATGGGTTACTATACAGGGATTAATACCAACTAATATTATTGGATGGTTAGTATTAGGACTTGCACTCAGTATTGGAGCGTTAGGGGGAGATGCTGTTGGGAGTTTTATAAAGAGAAGAATTAAAATTGGAAGAGGAAAGCCAGCGCCTCTCCTGGATCAGCTGGATTTTGTGGTAGGAGCTTTAATATTAGCTTCCTTTGTGGTGATTATACCATTAAATTTGGTTATATTAATTATAATTATAAGCGTGTTTTTACATGTAGCTGCTAATTCTATTGCTTATTTCCTTGGGATGAAAGACGTGTGGTATTGAATTTAATTAATGAATAACTTATACCCCATCCTTTTTCACTTTTTTAGAAAAATTAATTANNGAGGGAGTATTAATGGTTGAAACTGATATTTTATTACAGAATTATGCTCAAATTTTAAGTTTATCTATAACGTTTTTAGGCATTGTATTAGCAATATTCTTCACCTTAATTGCTCTTCCTCTTCAGAATATACTGGGTAAGTATTCACAAGACTTGGTAAATCGTGTAAACAGAGATAAATGGCTGATTTTCTGTTTTCTTTTTTTCATCATCTTATTCGGATACGATTTCTCACTCTTAATACTACCTAAATCACCTATCCTTATTTTAGTCAGCTTCCTGGGAGGTTTAGCTTCTTTATTGGTTTTTTCTTTACTTGTAACAAGAGTTTTTTATCTTTTAGATGTCAGGAACCAAATTAAAGATATATCTAACAAAATTATAAAGGAAATTCATGGTAAGAGGATTAAAATCAGGTTATTTCAAGTTGATCCTAATCTTATTGATAAATTGAAGTACGAAACTGAAATTATTTTTGATATTATCCAAAAGGCTATCCATGAAGATAGATTTGAAATAGTTGATTTCGGTTTAAAAGAAGTTGTAGAAATAGCTAAAAATTATATTTGTGTTAAAAGCAATAATTTAACCCGTGAATACGATGATTCATTCCTAGATCATATTTTTGATCGTTTAATTGACACTGAAAGTTTCGTGTCAAAAATTAATCATCCCAAAATAATGAATAGTATAGTGGACTCCATGGGAAACGTTACTAAGGAAATACTAAGCACTAATAATAAAAATCATCACATAATTAATCAACGTGGACCATTAAGCTCTTTAACAATGGCATTACTGGAGTACTTGAAAAATATATGTATAGGACCAGAGATAACGAAGAGAACATCNNTGTGGTTAATGAATTAGGTGAGATTAGTAAAAAAACTAGTGAAATGAATTTTTATCGTGGAAATCGTTTATCACAGTCATCAAATCAAGGAATTGTATATTTATTAGATTATTTATTAGAGAATTTAGAGAAAGTAGAAATTGATAGAAAATATATTCTGACAAGCATTATAGATGAAATAAATAGTATAATTAAGGATTATTTCGCGAATAAAGCTATAAATCTAGTTTTAAATCCCGAGAATATTAAACCTATCATTCATCCCATGGCTAATAATAGCATAGCAGTAATTTATCTTAAAGCTATAAAACGAATAATAGAAGATGATGATGAGGATTCTGTAATTATTGTAGAAGTAATGGATAAATTCCTGGATGCTTTAGATGAAGTCATAGAATTAGGATTAGATGAGGAGAGATATTTTGATATTAAAGATATCTCAGATAGTATTTATATAACCGGATTTAATTTAATCAGCAGCTTCCATGAATCACGAAATAACTTATTAAAAGAAAAGCTACACGCAACTCTCCGTGATTCATATACACCAGTTTCAAAATCTTTGAAATTAAATAATCATATCATTCCATTTAACGATTATTTAGATAATTACTCATCATTATTAGGGTTAATGTTTTATAAAAACAGGGAATCAGATGTGTTTAGCGAAATAATCGAAAATGGAATTAAATTTATTATGGATTCAGAGGGAGTTAATAATTGTAATGAAATACATCCATACCTAAGATTAATAGGTCTATGGGTCTATAAATGGATGCCAGACTCAAAATTCATGAATTATATAAAAGAAATTATCAAGGATAAAATTAAACAAGTTTCTGAGGGAGAATCTAAATCTGAGTCCGTGGATGATGGGGAAAAAGAATTTTATCAAAAATTATATCCCAAATCCGTTAAGGGTTACTGGACTTTGAAAAACCCCTACGAGAATGTGAATGCGTTAATCAAACCCTATGATGCTATTGAGAAGGAATCAGTTGAAGTGAGTGAAGTACTCTTTAATTCAGAGGATATAATTAAGTTTGAAAAATACCTAAAAAAAATAGATTAAATTTAAATTAAAGGGGACCTTAAATACTCCTCCATTAAAACCGCAGTACCCACCGCGGGAGCCACGACACACTCCTCTCTACTTAATAATTGATCCATACTTATCCTGGGAATACCAGCTAATTCACTAGCTGAAGCAGCGATTACATCCATCCCTAAACCAGTTGTAACTACATTAAATATTCCATTCCTCGTTGCAACCTCCATTAAGGCTTCAGTAACCTGCTCCACCTGTTTTTGTACTATAAAACCTGATATTTCCATTATATCAGATGTGCTTAAAATATCCAGATCACCGCATATAACTCTTGAAATCCTCCTCATACAATCTACAGGGGATTTACCAGCACCATCCGGTGTTTCACAATTATAATCCTCCTCGGATATATTTTCCAAGAGTAGATGTGCATCTGCACTTATAGCGAAGAGTTCTGAAGCTACTCGCACTCCAGTATTATTTAAGGGTACTTTATCAACTATAGTTGCTACATTAGTTCTTAACGTACCCGTGTAAACTAATTCTCCAGTTTGTAATCTTTGAAGGTCCGATCTACCCTGAGCGCATTCTCTTCCATTCTTTAATGGTATAATATCCGTAGTGGTGCTTCCCGTATCAATCATGATACAATCAGGGTTTATTTTAGCTGCAAGACGTGAAGTAGCTATCCAGTTAGCAGCCGCCGCCTGGAAGGGATTTCTCTGTAAATGATTATAATCTATTATTCCTTCCAATCCCACGTAACCTATGGGAAGATTAAAAGTCTCCCCAACTCTACGGGCAATATCTAATACACCTTCACTTTTAGTTTGATAAGCATCCACCAATTCAGCAGTCATACAAACTCCAATAGCATCTATTCCACCGATTTCGGATCCTATGAGATCAGTGAGAACTTGTGATAATTCTTCTTTACACTTCCACATTGGTAAATATTGAAAATCTGTTTTAATATCAATTATATATCCATCTTCATCAAAATTAACTATTGCCAGGTCAGTGTTAGCCCCTCCAATATCAAATCCAGCGATCTTCATTTCATATCAACTGATCTTTTTATCATTAAATGATTTACTTCTTTATTGAAAGCAATGGCACCGTTTAAAAATATTTTACTGGGCAATTCCCCATAAACAGAATTAATGATTGCATCTCCTAAATTAAAGTTTAATATACGTCTTAAAGCCACATAAGGTGTGGTTAACCGAGGATTTAATTCGATGATATGTACTTCTTCATTCTCCTTATCCAGTATCAAATCTACTCCTACAAAACCCTTTAAACCATCCAATGATTCTACAGCTTTTTTTGCTATGTTTTTAGCTTCCAGGGATAATTCATGTTCAAATGGTACTTCTCCACCATCATAGATTATATTACCCTTATCTAATCTTAAATTTTGCAGATTCAAGCTTAAAGGAATGGCAGTTTTTCCATTAGTTAAAAGACTCACACTAGTGCTTATACCGTCTATAAAATCTTGTAATAAAAAATAGGGTAGTTTAGTTGCTCTTTTCATGCGGGCCGAAGCTCCAATGAAGTCTGCATAAGATTTGATTATCTGTACACCTTTACAGGATACTCCATCAGCTGGTTTAACTAATACTTTTTTAGTAGTGTCAAAAAATGGTTTATATTCTTTTAATTCACTGAAAAATATTTTTTCAGTTTTGATGAAGGGAACTTTATTCTTTAAAGAGGTGTAGGTTTTAAATTTATTAGAACACGTTAACACAGCTTCTGAATTGGATCCTATAACCTTAACATGGTTATCCTCAATTTTCTGGGTGAGGTTATATGATGCAAAATCCTCCTCCGGCGCCAGGGGTAGGCATGCATCGTATTTATCAATGTTTTTATCCATCCATAAACCTAGATTATCCCTTATTTTTACTGGATTACATTCATTTCCATTATTTAAGATGTTAGAATCGCTTTTTTTTATGTTATCCGTGATTAAATAATCCACATCAACATTATTCAGATCTTTTAATAATCCATCCAACATACCCTGGCCTTCCACAGTCAAGGATGAATTATTTAAGCCATTAGCAACCGCATACTCGAATACGAGTAATTTCAAGGTATTCCTACCCCTTTAAATATAAATCCTTCCTTTTTGAAGTCTTCAGGATTTAAAATTGGCCGAGTGCATATTAAAACACTATTTTTAATCATGCCTGGTGTTATAGTTTTATATAAACTATGATCAGTTACTAATACCACGCAATCTAATCCTAATGCATCATCCAGGGTTGCTGGAATTCCGTTAAACGATTTTATAATTTCAGTTGACACGAAAGGATCGTGAACGTATACGATTGCTCCTTTATCAATTAAAATTTTAATAAGTGGCTTGGCAGGTGTTTCCCTAGAATCAGCTACATCTCCCTTATAAGCCACTCCTAAAATTGCTATTTCAGAGTCAATTACAGATTTACCTGCTTCTTTTAAAGCATCCACGACTATCTGGGCTACATGTTCGGGCATAGATTCATTAATTGTGCGTGAAGTCTTTATAAGAGATGCTTCCAATCCCTCATTCTCCGCCATCTCCACTATGAAGTAAGGGTCAATGGAGAGGCAGTGGCCTCCTACACCAGGGCCGGGAGTGTGAATATTAACTCGGGGATGATGATTAGCTGCACTGATAGCTTCTATAGCGTCAACACCTAATGATTCACATATCACGGCAAGTTCATTGGCTAAAGCTATATTAGTGTCTCGATAAGTGTTCTCCATGAGTTTAACCATCTCTGCAGTTATAATATTCTTAACCTTAATAATATCCCCCGCTGTAATCTTACTATAAATTTCAGCAGCCCTTGATGCACTTTCCGAGTTAACACCGCCGATAACTCGGGCATTATGGGTTATTTCATAAATAGTGTTATTAGGCAATGCTCTTTCCGGTGTGCAGGCTAAATCGAAATCTACACCCGCTGTTAATCCATTTTCCTCGAGTATGGGGGTCACTATATTTTGACAGGTGCCTGGGGGAACTGTACTTTCAATAATAACCAAATTACCTTTCTGAAGTGATTTTGAAATAGTTTTACAGGCGGATGTCACACTGGATAAATCTGCTCTCCTATATTCATCTATCGGGGTGGGAACTATTACTATCATGATATCAGCATTTTGACTGGCTTTTATTCCATTCATAGTGGCGGATAAATTCCCGCTAGCTACAGCCTCCGTTACTAACTCATCTAAACCTGGTTCCATAATTGGTGATCGTCCAGAATTCACATATTCCACGTATTCCGTGTTAATATCAATTCCCATAACTTTTAAACCATTTATTGCAAAAAGAGCTGCAGTGGGTAATCCCATATGACCTAAACCAAAAATTGAAATCTTTGAATCTTTAAACATTATTTTTAACCTAAAAAAATTATTATTTTTTTTTAATATGATTTTTTATCTATACTCTAAATCTTAAATAAAAATTGTAATTTAATTATAAAAATTAGGTTGAATTTTTAAACTGATATTTTAATTAGAGTTTAAATCTATCTACAATTATGGTTTTATTTTTTAATGAAAGTAAAGGATAGGGATATTCTGCCTTATCCTCATCAAAAACAATTCTTATTAATGAATTACTATTATATTTTTCAAATTCAGATACGTTAATATTTTCAATTATTTTCTGGAGATACCAGCCATCATGACTTATAAATCGATCTGATGGATTTATAATCAATTTACCATCATTATATGATTTACTGATGATGTCTGCGATTTTCTGTGAAGTTTCACCGTTACCATAAGGATTAATGGATTCACTCATCTCAAGATGAACATCAGGGTCACCGATTATTCTCCGGGCATTATCTACTATAACTTTCTTATCTGTACCTACCATTATATTACCACCTGCAGTCACAGTCTCCGGTCGCTCCGTATTATATCTAAGAGTTAGGCAGGGAAGATTTAGGGTGATGGCTTCCTCCTGTATTCCTCCAGAATCAGTCATAACTAGTTTTGAATGAGATAAAAGGATCAGGAAATCCAGATAACCCACTGGATTTATCATCTGGATATGATTAGCCTTCTCCAGTGATTCATATAAGCCATATTTAATCAGATTTTTCCGGGTCCGGGGATGCACTGGGAAAATTATGGTGACTTCATCTAATTCCAGCAGAGCATCAGTAATGTTTTTAAGTCTTTCAGGATCATCAACATTCTCCGCGCGATGAATGGTAAGAGTTAGAATGTCTCCATCTAAATCAAGTCGGGAAATTATATTTGAATTTTTCTCCGCTATTTTAAGATTCCTCATACACGCATCAACAACAGTATTTCCAGTTATGAATATATCATGTGGATTAACACCTTCAAAGATGAGATTTATCGCTGATTCTTCTGTGGGTACGAAGTATAAGTCAGAGCAAACATCCGCTATCATCCGGTTAATCTCCTCTGGCATGGTTTTGTCAAAGGATCTGAGCCCAGCTTCTACATGACCTAGGGGTAAATGTAATTTAGAGGATGCAATTGCACCCGCCATAACTGCATTAGTATCTCCTTCCACTAGTATGATGTCCGGGGTTTCTTTTAACAAAATTTTTTCGATGCCCTCTAACATAACTGCTGTTTGTTTTCCATGGGTGGTGGATCCCACTCCTATATTATAATCAGGTTGGGGTAACTCTAAATCCGTGAAGAATTGCTGGGACATTTCCTGGTCATAATGTTGTCCAGTATGGATTAATATATAATTCACGCCTCTTTTTTTAACTTCATCTATAAGGGGTGACATTTTAATTATTTCAGGTCTAGTTCCAACTATAAAAGCGATTTTCATAAAAAATTATCTCCCGGGAATTTATTTTAATTAATATTTGTTATAGAATTATCTTTCAAGATTATAATATTATTTTAATTAAATAAATGATGAAAATTTGTGGATGAAAATAAGGGTTAAAATAAAATTATTTTATTTTTTTTATGGATTTAAGCTAATCGTCTTCTTTTAGCCCGGTATTCATAAATAACATTTAATATTTCCTGAGTATTCTCTTTATGTATTTTATTTTCTATTTTAACATTCCATTTCCCTAATTCACTCTGCAAATTCTCAGTACTGACAATCGCGAATTGATCAATGATCTTTAAATCAAGTTGATCCGCCTTAAGCAATGGAACCATATTTCTCTCAAACTCCTCCTCCGCATAATGAGATACTTTATCCATAGTTAATACAGCCTTTACACCCATATTTATTAACTGAGAAGCTGTTTGAGAACCTCCCCCTTCAGAATTTTTAAGAAGAACCAGATCATCCTTCTTAATCTTCCAATATTCACAAGCCTTTAAAATACCCTCTCTAGTAAATGTTTCAATAATTTTAACAGGAATAACATTTTCAGATGGATTAATCGTCTGTATATCCCTCATTGACTTCAGGTTCTCCTCTAATTCCATTCTCAAGGATTTCTCCTGATCATATTTAACCTGCAATTTTTTTATTAAATTAATTTTAGATGCAATCTCTTTCCGGTATAATATATCATTAGTGTACTGACGATGTAATTTATCAATTTTATGATTAAGATTAGCTAAATCCCTTTTATAATCCTTAACCTCACGATTAAGGATATTATTTTTGGTTTTCAAATTCCTAATCTGTCTCTCCTGAATCTTAACTTTCTGCTTAAATTTAGAAACCATATCTGAGGATGAATTGGTAGAAGATTCCTCTCTAGAATTAGTGTCAGATGATTCATCACTAATTTCATTATTCTCCTCCAGAATATGATTCATCTCCACTACACTTTGAATTGCAGAGCTTATGGCTTTACCCTCTATAAACATGATTTTAATCTCCTCTATCTGTTCAGGAGGAAGACCCGCATTTTGACTGCGATGTTCAGCGTGCATTAATTTAGGTTGATACTTCTTAAATGTTCTAATAGCCGCTGCCAACGCGTCTCTTTCATGAGCATTTTGAGGTAATTCATCAGTTATAATAACCTTAGATCTATCTAAGAGTTTCTCACCAATATAAGATTCGACTAAATCAATTTTAGAACCCACAGACATGTCTTTATCAGGGGGATGAATCTTCGCATTTAAAATAGAAGCTAATTTCTTAACCATTTTAGGAGGGGGATATACATCTGTAGAAATTAAAACAGTTTTACCGTAACTTATAATATAATTTATAATCTCAGCCCGGGATATCTCCTTAAAACTCTTTACAGAGATTATTTTTCCCTGAAGATCCATAATGGCTATTCCTGCAGTCAAGCCCGGATCATATCCTACAATAATTCCCTTATTCTTTTTAGGGAGTCTAGATTTATGGGGCAGATTTGAAGTTCGATTTTCCTGTAAATTATTATAATTTCTATATACCAGCTAATTTCCTCCNNTAATAATTAATTATAAATTTATTGTAATCTTAATTATATTTTTACATTTAATCCTAAATAATATTTACATTCAACGGTGCTTAATAATTAATTTACTCACGTGGGAACACTTAGAATATAAAATTTACTCAAAATAAAATTAATATAAATTTTGAAGTAAATTTAATATCAATTCTAAAAAAAAAGAATTTCATTTTTAGTGATTTACATCCGAAGAAAAATCTCCGTAATAAAACCATTTTATAATAGTCAGAAAAAATATAAATTTTCTTAAAGGAAGAGTATATTAAACAGATCTAACTNNAAAAATTATTAATAATATAGGATTAATTACCTGTTTAATAAAATGGAGGTTGGTAATTTGAATAATAATGAAATATACAATCATCCAAGGTTAGATGATGTTGACAGGAAAATTATTGGTTTAATAGATGATTGTTTTGATTCTCTATTAAATAAAGGTGAACTTGGTTCTAAACAATTAAAAAAAGTAGAAAAATACCTTCATATGGTAAACACCGAATTTATTACGCCTAGTCGTATTCGTAATGAATATGCTTGGTATTCATATTTTTTAACTTATNNACTTTTCATTATTCACTAAACTTTCACTACTAAAATTATGAATTCACCATCAAATCTAAAGATGATAACACATTTAATATAAAATTTACTATTAAATTTGAAGTAAATTAACACTAAATCTAAAATAAATTAAATTTTTATTTTAAATTTCTTTCAATTCAGTTGTTTTAAAAAAACATCAAATAATTTAGCGCAGGGATTATTTTGAACGAAATTATTGATTTACAGTAAAA
>PMNN01000168.1 GCA_003161815.1 Methanobacterium sp.
TATATAAATCTAAATTTTTTTTTGAATAAAGAAATTTTTTATAATCCTCAAATAAAAAACATATCAAAATCATATTTAATTAAACATCTCATATATATTATCTATCATTATAGTCATCAAATCATCCGTTTTTATCTTTTTTTCACCATTNNCTCTTCATTAAGCTGAAAGAGTCTACTGGCGGTTTTATCATGATAACATTTTCATTATCTGCAAATATCTCTTGCTGCTCCTTGAAACGAGGAATCATCAGTATATTCGCGTAATCTCCTAAAATATCAACTATTGGAGAGAGAACTGATTTTCTACAGTCAGCTTCAAGATAAGAAGCAAGTGCTGGTTCTGGTCTCATTAATATGGTTTTATCCATCTTTAAATCCAGATTTAAATCCTCAAAAATTGATGAATTGTAATGGAAATNNCTTAAAGTGAATAACCTCTGATGTACCATTATATCTCACCAGGGAATTAGGTTCTGCACCAGTTTTTAATACATCCCACACATTCATAGCCTCAGGAATTACAATTTTATCACAGAGAGGTAATGTGAGTTTATTAGCGGCTATGGCGTGTTCATTATCCAGAACATAAACACTAGGGATTCCTAATCCAAAAGACACTCTAGGAAGCTCAATAGAATGTTTTGACACTGCAATATCCGGTTTTTCCTCTGCTATTATTTGTGAAAGTTTGTAGACTCTTCCCGTGCTCCTTAACAATTTCTGTTCTAAAGTAGCACCATGTCTACCCACGGTAGTGTATTGGATATTGAATATGTCAAGAAGCTGAAGAACATCACCATATTTACGGGCAGTTATGAATACCTCTTCACCTTCATTTTCTAGGAAATCAATTATACTCTTAAAAAACCATGCGTGAGGTGCGTTTACAATGTCAATCCAGATTTTCAATTTCATCCACTCTATTTATTCATAAAGTTTTCAATAGCATTTATAATTTCATCCACACCTTTTCCTGTCTTTAAACTACTTTTTATTATCAACGCATCTGGATTAAGCATTCTAGCATCAGACACCATCTTATCTTCATCGGCACTAACAGCCTCGGCAATATCTACTTTATTAATCACTACTAAATCAGCATCTTTAAAGATTAGTGGATGTTTNNTGAATAAGAGATCTATTTTTTCCAATGGCAAGTCTTCCAAAGCATGTTCCACTAAATGAGCATCCAAATGGCATTCTTTACCCGTATTTAGCCCTACCACCGGCACTTCATATAATTCGAATCGATTAGCATCAAACTTACTGATAACGTCACCAGCTATAACTCCTATTTTATGATTCATTTTTTTAATGAGAGATTCTATTAGGGATGTTTTACCTGAACCTATAGCTCCTAGAACATCAACTGCAAAAACATCAGATTTATCAAGTATTCTCTGATTTCTTTCAGCTAACTTCTTATTCGCCAACATTATATCGTGCTGTATTTCTATTTCTGCAATTTTATGCATTTTAATCACTCTTCTCTATTTTAATATTTTTAACNNGATTTACATTCTATTTCTACTGGAATTTCTTCTATATGAATTTCTGAATCCTCAAGTAGTGTATCTTCTGTCAAAACTTCTAATAAAAATCTAATTTGATCTGGATTTAACATGGTGAGTTTGCCTATTTCTATAGTCACTTCTAAGATTTTTTCTGCTTGATTTTTCTCTGCAGCGTCTAATATGGTTTTAACCATAGCATCGGCCATGGAAAGTTCGTGCATTTTTCAGCCCCTAATCTTTATAATAAATAAATTTTTTTTAAATCAATAACCTTCATGTTTTTTAATTTTAAATAAACATCAATTTATACTCCTTAAAAGATTACTAATAATCTTAATAAGATTTTTTATAAATAAGCTTCATTAAAATTCTTTTAATTAAAAAAATTATTAGATTTAATGGAGTTTAAATACTAAAAGTTTTAGTTGATAAAACGATATAATTTTCTACACATTTATATCATTTATTAATTTTTTTATACTTTAATTATTGGATTAATAAATAAAAATGTTTATATAAATCTAAAAATTGATAATGCGTGATTAATGAGTAAAAAGTAGTTATTTAACAATAAATATGCCTAATTAATATTAAATATTAGCGCTATATAAAAATATAATTAACCATAAAACGGGAGTTAAAACGTGTCGGTAAATATTAAGGAAGCTAATCTGCAAGCCATAACCCAAACTATCGCTTACATGGAAAAAAAAGATGACTGCGATGAATATATTCTAGAAAAATTAAAAGAAGAACGCAACAAAATTTTAAAAGAATTAAATGTGTCTTTATAATAATTAAAATAAAAAAAACCAAACACATTTAATAGTAAGAATTTAAGTTAATAATTTTTTGAATAGCTAATAAAATTTAGGTGATTTTTTTTGATAATCGGAGGATCTGCTTCACAAAAATTNNCAGGATCAAAACTTAATAGAATTATTTTTAATCCTTAAAACTCTTAAAAGCCTGAATGTTGAACATGTGAAGGTTGTGATTCCATATTTTGGTTATGGAAGACAAGAGAAACGTTTCAGAGATGGTGAGGCAATTTCAGCCGCTGCGATTGCACAATTAATCGAAGCCGCTGGAGCATCAGAGTTTTATTCTATAAATCTCCACGAGAATGGAATATGTGACTTTTTTAATATCCCA
>PMNN01000013.1 GCA_003161815.1 Methanobacterium sp.
AACTAACTTAATTTAAGGGGGGGATAATTTCTTTTTAAATAATTTAAAAGGAATTTCACAACTCCAATCCATTTCTCGAAGCAGAGTAATTCTAATTACTTTAATGCTTATTATTCTGGCTATGATATTTTCTTTTGGCACAGGCCACGCTGCAGCCACAACTTGGAATGTAAATAATAAAACTTCTAATTCTATTGGGAATGCTATAAGCAACGCCCACGCAGGTGATACCCTGAACTTATCGGAGGGGACGTATCATGAACACAGCTTGATAGTAAATAAGAATTTAACTATTACCGGACCCACATACACCGGAACACCCACGGCGGTAATAGANNATATACAATGATGGTACTTTGAAAATAAACAGTTCTATTTTGACCGGCAACACAGCATATTACTCCGGTAGTGGAGGTGCAATCTACAACGATGGTTCTTTGACCGTTAATAACAGTACTTTCACAAANNGGCGGTAATAGATGCCAAACAAATAGGAAGAGTGTTCAACATAACATCAGGAGCAAATGTAACCCTCAAAAACCTGTTAATACAAAACGAGATGAGTTATAATGATTATTATTACCAAGCAATGTGTGGTGGTGCTATATACAATGATNNTTAATAACAGTACTTTCACAAATAACACTGCAGGTATTCAAGGTGGCGGAGGTGCAATCGCAAATTGTAAAGGTAATTTAACTGTAACGGACAGCATCTTTACCAACAACTCTGGAATATTGGGTGGTGGTGCAATCAGCAGCAGTGGTACTTTGAATATAACCCACAGCACATTTATAGGTTGTAATTCAAATGCTAGTGGTTCTGCAATACTTAACGGTGGTAATTCGACTGTGAAAGACAGCACTTTCAAGAATCAAACCTCAAAATTTGGTGGTGCAATTAGTAACTCTGGTAATTTAAATTTAAGCAATAGTATTTTAAAAGGTAATACCTCACCTAGAGCTGCTGCAATCGATAATGGGGGTAATTTAAATATATACAATACTATTTTTACAGGTAACACTGTAACAGATTCAGATGGTGCAATCTATAATGGGAAAGGTAATTTGAATGTGACCAACTGTACTTTCAATAATAACACCGCAATTAATAATCTTGGTGGTGCAATCAGCAACGATGGTACTTTGAATATAAAAAGCACTATTTTCACTGGCAACACAGCAGATTATGGGGGTGCAATCAATAATTATAACATTGGTACTTTGAATATAAATAGCACTATTTTCACCGGCAATACCGCAACAGGTATGTATGGTGATGGTGGTGCAATCTTCAACAGGGGTTCCTTAAAAGTAACTGACAGTAATTTCACTAATAATAATGCAAAAGGTATTGGTGGTGCTATCGAAAATTATTATGGTATTGCAAATTTAACCAGGAGCATTTTCACAACAAATACAGCATATCATGGAGGTGCAATTGATAACAACATAAATAGTACTTTGAACGTGACCAGCAATATTTTCAAAAACAACACAGCAGCAGATTATGGTGCTACAATTTACAACTCTGCTACTGCCAGTATACGTTTTAATCAGTTAATTTCAAATGAATATTACGAAATTTATAATGATGTTGGTTATATGGATGCAATGTATAATTGGTGGGGTACGAATTTTGCAGGAACCAGCCCATTAACTGCGGGTAGAATAAATAACATAAATGCTAGTTCCTGGATTGTATTAAGTATAAATACACCATACACTATATTGCCTAATGTAAATTCAACCGTCACAGCGGATTTGAGGCACGATTCAAATGGAATTTATCACACTCCAGCAAACGGTTATATTCTAAATGGAATAAAAGTCAATTTTTTAACTACATTAGGAAGTATAATTGCCAAATCATACACTATTAATGGAAGTGCACAATCCACTTTAAATGGTGGATTAAATTTGGGTGTTGCTATTGTTTCGGCCATAATTGATAGTCAAACTGTAAATAATTCAGTTTTCGTTGATAATCCACCTACAGTAAAGATTATTGATCCTGCTAAAAATGCGATGATTAATCATACGAGTAAGGTTATTACAATTACTTTTAGTGAACCGATAAAACAAGGTAGTGCTTNNCGGCTCATACGTCGACGGAACCATATACATTATAACCATACCCATTAACGCAGTGATAGACAATACTGGAATCGGTTTACCAGTAATTTACACGAGTAAATTCACCATCGACACCTTATCACCTAAGGTTACCAAGATTGACCCAGCAAACAATAGTATGATTAATAACACTAGTAAAATAATAACAATCACCTTCAGCGAACCAATAAAGACAGGCAGTACTTATAACAATATTAGAGTAACTAACAGTGGAGGAATTAAAGTATCCATCCTCGGAAATATCAAAGGCAACATCTTAACCTTAACCCGCAGCAGCGGCTCATACGTCGACGGAACCACATACATTATAACCATGCCTACAAACGCAGTAACAGACATAGCCGGAAACGGACTAGCTACAACATACACCAGCAAATTCACCATCGACACCACACCACCCACAGTTAAAATTATTAACCCTACAAAAAATGCAGTTAATATTCCAGTAAATCAATTGATTAATGTTTACTTCAGTGAATCCATTAAAACTGGGAATGGTTTAATTGAATTTAAAACTAGCGACGGAACTGCGATACCGTTTACTAAAAGTATCACGGGTAACATGTTAACCATAAAACCCACAGCTCTACTCCCCAAAGGAACCAAATACACGTTAATACTACACACCGGCAGTGTAACAGACTTAACAGGCAACCCACTGGCATTTTATACCAGCAACTTCACCACCAGAACCACATAAAACAAATTCAACAGTTTTTCTTTTTTTGGAAAAAATGTTTGTACTTGGTATCGTTATATTTATAACTCCACTTTAGAGTCATTTTGGATATACCTTTACTAAAAAAAGTATTATTATTCATTCACCAAATTTATTATAATAAGAACTAATAATAACATTTTCTTTTAATCTCAAACCCTAAACTGATTTAATTATAATTGAATAATCATTCGAAACACAAAAAACGCTTTAAATTTGTAGATTATGATAAGATTGGTGAAACTACGATGTGCTTATTCAATACCGAACTAAATAAGGAAAAAGAGATTATAATTCCAAGAAATCCTGCAAGCGAGCCCGCAAGCATGCATGTTTCATTTTTAAGTTGCTTGAAAGTGGTATAAATCGATGAGTTGCCCTATATAAAATGCGTTATATTCATAGACTTTAATAATTAATTCAATAGGTTAGGTAATGTTTTTTCTATGTTTAAATTATAATTCATACTCTCATATAGGTTGGAAATTTATAAAATATAACAAAATTATTTCCAAGTATAAAATAAAAAAAGAAAAAAATAGGTTTTTATAATGTTTTGAATTTAAACGTGTATGCAGTTGTTAAGTTGTTGCCTGCCAGGTCTTTCACTGCTCCTGCAGGTATGTAAACCTGATAAGTGTCATTACTCAAGTGATTGTAGGTTGTTGTGATAGTTAAAGTGTTATCCTTAATAATTTCAGATGATAATGAAACAATATTACCAGTGGTAAGGTTTTTGATGTAGATTCCTGTGAATTTAGTTCCGGCTGTGATGTTTTCGTTGAAGTTTATTGTTACTGGGGTGGTTAGTGAAACATTTGTAGCGTTTGGTTTAGGGTTGGTGGTTATTATGGTGGGTGTGTTATTCATGGTGAAGCTGGTGGTGGTTAGTGTGAGTGGGTTTCCTGCGAGGTCGGTGATGCTGCCGGTTTGTAGCGTGAGTGTGTATTTATTTGTGTAAGTTATGATGTTGGTTATTGCACTTGCAAAATTGGATAATCCGTAACGGAATGAGGCAATTCCGTTTGCGTTGGCTTTAACGTCATTTATTTGAGTTAATACGCTGCTTGCAGTTAAGGGTATGGGGTTATTATCGGATTGGTAGCTTTGTAATGCTATCCAGAGTTTTCCGGGTGCTTCTTTTTGCATGTAAGCTGCTGCTGATTTCATGGTTGCATCGGATAGATTAAAATATCCTTTATAGAGCATTGGTACTATTGCATCTACTTGTTGGGCTAGTAGATTGTAATTCTCGCCATAAATTGCTCCTGAATCAACGTCGGGGGCATCAGGATCTACTGCTACTGTGAATATTCGTCCAATGCAAGCCGCTCGCATGTTAGCCACGAAATTTGTTACGTATTCTGTACTGGGTAAATAACCAAATTCGAGGTCTAGGTGAATATTTATTCCCATCGCTGATATTTTTGCTACTTGTTGTGTGGTGAAATCCGGGAATATCCATGCGTGTAAGGTTATACCTGCTGCTGTAAAAAGGGGCTTTATTTGTGGGAGGTATGTTGCGTAATAGTTGCTTTTCCCGGGGGTGGGGCTGACTAGCATGAATACATCTGTGATTCCAGCTTTTTTCATGGCATTTAAGTCATAGGAAGGTGTGTCGGTGGGGTTCACATAGTATATGTAATGATATGAAAGTTTAGGTGTTAAGGTTAAGATATTACCATTGATGCTGGTATTGAATGGTACAGTAGATCCGTTACTATTTTTTAGTTGGATTTGCATGTTCCCGGTTTGGATGGGTTCATTGAAGGTTATGGTGATATTAGTGAGTGTGCCATTAGGGGGGTTGATAGTGGTTACTGTGGGTGTAGGGCCGGTGGAGAAGTTGGTGGTGATGAGTGTGAGTGGGTTTCCTGCTGGGTCGGTGAGGCTTCCAGTGTGTAGTATGAGTGTGTATTTAGTATCGTTAGTTAACAGTATTAGAGGTTTTATGGTTAAAATATTACCAGTGATATTGGTGGTGAGTGGTGTAACAGTTCCATTACGGTTTTCTAATTGTATGGACATGTTCCCGGCTTTGATGGGTTCATTGAAGGTTATGGTGATTACTTCGTTAGTGGGTACGTTTACCGTGTTATCAGTGGGGTTAATATTATTTATGTTTAAGGGAGTAGTAAGCCAATTGGTGATGATTACATTGCCAGAAACTCTTCCGGATGGATTAGCATTTGAACCCCACCAATTATATTTTGCATTCACTGTTCCAGAGTCACTGTCAATTGCACTGCCTGTTGAGGCGGTGTTTCCAATGATTTGACTGAATTCTATGGATGTAGTATCATAATTGAAGATGGCTCCTCCATAACTTGCAGTGTTTTTTTGGAGTGTACTGTACATTATAGTTAATTTTCCGTAATTACTGATGGCCCCACCTCCCCATGAAAGTGCGGTGTTATTTTGGAGTGTACTGTTAGTTATGGTTAATGTTCCATCGTTGTAAATGGCTCCGCCATTATCATTTGCAAGATTATCATTTAGTATACTATTCTCTATGGTTAATGTTCCTGCGTTTAAGATGGCTCCTCCATGGCCTCCATCGATAATAGATTTAGTTGCAGTGTTTTTTTGGAGTGTACAGTTAATTATAGTTAATGTTCCCCAATTGTAGATGCCTCCTGCGACATATATTGCGGTGTTGTTTTGGAGTGTACTGTTGGTTAGTGTTAAGGTTCCATAGTTGGTGATGGCTCCACCCATGCCAGAAGTATAAACAGAGATTTTGCCCTGTGTTAGTGTTAATTTAGAGATTGTGGCTTTTACTCCGGGTGTTATGGTGAATATTGTTCCACTGTTAGTTCCGTTGATTATGGTATTCTGTTGGTTTGCACCTAATATTGTCATGTTTTTGGTGATTTGAATATTATTTTCGTTGTATATCCCACTGGCTATGTAAACTGTTCCGCCATTTGATACAATGCCTGTGGCATTGGTAATTGTAGCTTTAGGCCCGTTTCCACTTGTAATATTATAATTAGCTGATAATCCATTCCAACTATTGTTTCCTTGGTTGCTAACGTAAATAGTTGAGTTGTTAACTGAAGCTGCAGAAGCGGCTCCTGATAATATAATGGAAACTATGAATATGAATCCTAAAAATAAAACAAATTTTAAACTTATGTTTTTAGTTAAATTAGTTTTCAAAATCCTTCAATCCCCCAAAAAAAATATTATTTAATATTTAATCTTAATGATAAGATAATAATTCATAATTAATATTACTTGCTGTTGTATCCCAATGGAAAAACTTTTAAGTAAATATGGCATTTTTGTGAAAAATATCACATAAAACATCAGAATAAGAAATCATGGAAAAAAGCTGGCAAGTAAAAGAGCGATCGAGCAAAACGTTAAGTGATTTCGAAAATTTTTTATTATATAGATACGGGTAGCGATAAAATCAACTGAAAGTGCACGCTTGCTTCCTTTCGAACCATCCTTGCTGTTATCATCCTCTATCACTTACTAATTTCCTATTGTCCAAACTATTACCCTAATGAATAATAAAATATTTATATAACGTAATACTACGCTTATATGTGAAGGTGAATGATTATGAAAATAGTAAATAAAAACGCGGAAATAGAAATTAACATAAGTAAAGATGGAACTGTGGAATTTTGGAATCCTTACAATCGTGAATGGGTCGACAAACCCTGAGATGTCATCAGTTGCTGTGGATACCGTGATGAGGATAAAATAGAACCGATAAGTGAAATAATTTATTTCCTAGAAACACAGAATAAATTATGGAAAATCTAAAATTCTTTTTTACTCTTTTTTTGGTGAATTAATAAAATAAAATTTAAATCGAAAAAATAAGAATATGCTTTAATATAGTTAAAAAAAGTGAATTATTTTAATAATCGAGGTGTAATTATGAAAATAATGGTTATAANNTTTGAATGATTTAAATATTCTTAAGTGCATTGCATGTGATCAGGGTTGGGGAATCTGCTTGAAAGGTAATAAATGTATTTTGGAGGATGATTTCGAGAAGGTGCATGAAGCGATGGGTGAAGTTGATGGTTTTGTTGTTGTAACTCCTGTATACTTTCATGATATGAGTGAATCGGCCAAGATGTTCTTCGACAGGTTGAGAAGGTGCGAAGCGAATCTTAAATTTAACCGTGAAAAAGTAAACAAAATAGAGAAAAAACCGTTTATATGTGTAGCTGCTGCAGGTGGC
>PMNN01000051.1 GCA_003161815.1 Methanobacterium sp.
AGTTCTACTCTCACTAAAAATGCGAAGTTAGTATTTTCAGATATTTTATCTCTCATTGAATGGCCGTTTACACCCATAAAGTCATCATATACTTCTTCCACTACAAATCCCCGGTTACATACACAAAATGTTCTAATAAAATCATCATAAGTCTTGGTTATAATATGGAATTTAGGATCCCAGTTTATGCGGGTTACTTTATCCATTATTATTTGAGGCACTTCTACTCTTACACCAATGTCGACTGGATTGTGTTTTATTGTAATTCCAAGTTTTTCCATCTGGTCTGAAAGCCAATAAGCACCAACTCTTCCCGGTGCAGCAATAACATACTTGCAGATTATGTTAAACTCATTTTTTTCCTGATCTCTGGCTTTGACTGCCTTTATTTTATTATTGGCAATTGTAATGTCTAAAATTTCGGTATCCAGTAAAAATGTAACGCCTTTATATTCGAGTTCCTTTTTAATGGAGCTTATGATTGTTGGAGTTTTATCAGAACCCATATGCCTCTGGATTATAGGTATGAATTTTATCCCTGAGGCAGCCGAATCTCTTAAAATACCGGATAATTCCTCTTCACTGGGTGCGTAAAGTTCATCCGGTGCTCCATGTCTTAAAAAGAATTCATCAATCTTGTGGATTATATCCCACGCCTCATCGTGACTTACAAATTCTTCCAGATCACCGCCAATATCCGGTCTTAGGTTGAGTTTACCATCTGAAAGTCCTCCTGCACCACCTACGCCACCAGTGATGTTGCAGGGCAAACATTTTGTGCATGACCCGTTTTTAAGTGCTAAACATTTTCTTGAATTAATATCTCTACCCTTATCTACTATTATTACTTTCATATGTCCTGCGAGTTCACTTGCTGCAAATAATCCCGCTGGACCCGCACCTATTATCAAAACATCACATTGCATAGGAACCTCATTATCTTGATTAACTATATTCATTTTATATATAAGGGACGATCTATTTTCTAATTTAATTAATATTAAGTTGGAAGATCTATAAAATTTGATGAGTTTCTTCGAAGTATCGACAGGTGCATTTCAAGTGTAACATAGGCCATTCGAATAATACAATTTAAAATTTATAATTTGATATTAATCCTTTTATGAGGATTTATAGCTAAATAATCATTTTTATAAATATTTTTAAATGAATAAGTCACTATTTTAACTCCTTTTTTATGGGCATCGATTAATGTATTTGAAAAATCCGGATCCATTTTAGTGTTGGGAGTGAATTCAACCGCATCCTCTCTCATTATCAGGAATAGTACTGCAGAATTTAAACCTTCAGATTTAGCACGTATTAGTTCTTCTAAATGTCTTTTTCCACGAGTAGTGGGTGCATCAGGGAACTTGGCTAAACCATTATCCACTAAGGTGCAGCCTTTCACCTCTAAGAGCATTTTTTCATTTTTATAATACAATAGGAAATCTAATCGGCTTTTTCCGTAAGTGTATTCTCTTTTTTCAACATTATATCCTTTAAACTCATCCACCCGTCCTGATTCGATAAGTTCAGCGGCTATGTCACTGTGGAATCCAGAGTTTATAAGTATCCAAATACCTTCATTTAAAACCGCTATTACATCATACTTAGTTTTTCTATTAGTTATGTTTTCAGCAGGCCTTAAAAGTAAGGGGACGCCATGTACTAGAAGTTCTTTAAGTCTGCCCGGATCTCTGAGATGGGCTTTCTCAGTTCCTAATTTGTAATTGAAAATCACTGTAAATCGATTGGGTCTTTCCAGGAAATTTCCCATTATTAAATTGAATATTATCATTTTAATCAAAATTTTTATGTTTAAGTTTGAAAATCCAACCTTTAAGATTTTATAATAAGTCCATGTTACATTATAAATGCTTCATAACTATAATCCTAAAATATTTTTATATTTATGAAAAATTTTCAAATGAATTTGGAAAATAATTATAAGTTTAATTGAGGTGAATTTATAAATTGCATCCTAGACCGAGTCCTATTGCTGCATCACTCTATACTTTACGTGATCTAAATGCCGACGTCATCATATTACATGGACCTCATGGCTGCTGCTTCCGTACCGGCCGGCTCTTAGAAAATGATGGAGTGCGGGTCGTGACCACCGCTATGTCCGAAAACGATTTTATATTTGGAGCTTCTGAGAAATTAGAGGAAACTCTTAAAAAAGTTGATTCATTGTTTACACCTAAATTAGTGGGAGTGGTTGGTACCTGTGCCAGTATGATTATTGGAGAAGATATGAAGGAAGCCGTAGAAAACGCTGATATACCTGCCCAAGTCCTCGTAGTGGAATCACATGGAGGTCTAAGTGAAGGTGACAACACAGAAGGAGCTATATCTGTTCTTAACTCTGCAGAGAAGGAAGGAATAATATCCGCAGAGGAGGCAGAGAGACAGACTCGAATGCTTAAACTTGCCACAAAGATTGAAAAAACACGAGGTATGGCTCAGGGCGAATACTTATCTCCATCCTACGGTGATCTTAAAGAGAAAGTGGCTAAAATATTGCTTTCAAGGTTGGAGAGAGGATATAAGGTTGCTCTGGTTTTGAATGCTAAAAAAGAAACATCTTATCTTTTTGCGGATATTTTAAAAATTCCTTTTGGAAAAATTTACAATAAAAATCCCCCCATGATCATTGCTAACCTAGATGAAGGTGTAGGTCTTCCCCGTATAAAGCAGCATGCCCATAACATAAGGGAAGAGCTTAAAGCAGGTGGATTAGAAGTTGATGTTGTGACGGGTGGTTTAGATGAATACCCAGTAACTGGTGAAACCGCTATTGACTTGTTAAAAAATGAATCTATTGACTTGGTAGTAGTTTTAGGTGTTCCTCATGCTCTACCCATAGAATCATTGCCCGTAGAAAGTATAGCAGTGACTGATGGCCCACGTTTAGTAAAGCCCTTAAAGAAATTAGGATACGATTACGTGGTTACCGAGTTAGATGCTCATGCAAAAACTTTGGGAACATCTGAAATTGTATTATCTGATTTTGGGATGGTTTTAAGAGAAATCATGGGTTTATGAAGCTTAAATATATAATAGAAATTTTTTGAATGAAGAAAATTCCTTTGTGAAATTTTTTTATATAACTATATATTATAGCTTATAATGTAAAGATAATTTAAAGAATTTAACGGTGATAAAAATGGCCAAAACTGTGGGAATGATACTATGCGGAGGGTTTGGAAAAAGATTAAGACCTATTACGGAGAAGATTCCCAAGCCTTTAATTGAAATGAGAGATAATTATACCATCCTAGATAAACAGCTTTTTGACTTTAAAAGCGCTGGGGTGAATCGGGTGCTTCTTTTAACAGGGTTTCTTTCGGAGAAAATCCAAGAAAGATATGATGATGAATATTTAGGGGTTAAAATTGAATACATCCGTGAGGATGAACCTTTAGGAACTTTGAATGCAATTAAATTAGGTATGGATAGTTTAGGTGATCAGGAACAATCCGTTATTAGAAATGGGGATGTGGTGGCTGATCTTAACATTAAAAAAATGATTGAACTGGGAAAAACATCTGATTATCCTTTATCCATATTCATCACTAAAATGGTTTCTCCTTATGGAATAGTTGAAATCAACGGAGACCGATTAGTGTCATTTAAAGAGAAACCTATCTTAGATTATTACATTAATGGTGGAGTCTACTTCTCCCAAGGTGAAATAGATTTTGGAGAGTTTGAAGTGGGTGATATTGAAAAAACCGTGTTCCCTATGCTGGCCAAGGAGAATAAGTTAGGTTATTATAGGGAGGATGGACTTTTCTGGATGGCTATTGACACTACCAAAGAGTTGGAGGAAATAAAAAAGGAATATAAAAATAGGGAAGATAAACCTTGGGGATATGAGAAAGTCTTGATTTATACTGATAAATACTTGACTAAAGAGCTTTTCATTAAAGAAAGTTATCAAACCTCATTTCATTATCATAGTATGAAAGATGAAACTATGTATATAGTGAAGGGTGCAGGTTACATTGAATTTGAGGATAGGAAAGAGTATTTTGGAAAAAATGACACTATTCGCATAAAGCCCAATGAAAAGCATTCCATTGTAGCTATGGAAAACACTATTCTACATGAAGTTTCCACTCCTCATTTGGATGACACTGTAAGAGTTAAAGATTTCTACGAAACTAGATAAATATACAAAAAATTTAATTTAATTATCTTAAAATTTGGTTTAAATAGGATTATAGAAATGATAACCATCATTGATTATGGATCCGGGAATCTTAAGAGCATTAGGAATGGTTTCTCCCACATAGGGGTGGAAGTCAAAGTTTCTCGTGATATTTGTGACCTCGAAAACGCCGATGCCCTGGTACTTCCAGGCGTAGGTGCTTTTGGAAATGCTATGATGAATCTCCTACCTTACCAACAGATTATACGGGAGCATATCAATGATGGGAAGCCGTTTTTAGGGGTTTGTCTGGGTTTACAGGTTTTATTCACTAAAAGCCAGGAAAGTGAAGGAATTAAGGGTTTGAATATATTTGAAGGTGAAGTAGTACACTTTAATGAATCTCTGAAAGAGTATGGAATGAAAATACCGCATATGGGCTGGAATAACCTTCAAATCAAAAAAACTGCATGTCCTATACTAAATGGAATTGGTAACGATTACATGTATTTTGTGCATTCATATTATGTGCAGCCTGAAGATGAGACTGTAATAGCTGCTACTGTTGATTATGGCGCAGAAGTTCCCGCAGTAGTTTATCAAGACCAAATATATGCTACCCAGTTCCATCCTGAGAAAAGTGGAGAAATTGGATTGCGGATTTTAAATAACTTCGTGAAAACAGTTCCATAATAAGTATTTCTCCAAAATGAATTTTCATTAAAGTTTTTTTCGATAAAAAATTACATTAAACTAGAAATAATATAAAAGGTGCATTCCAGTGGATATAGAAAGTTTTGTGAGACGTTACATTAAAGATATAGATGAGAAATCTCTTCAAAATAATTTAAAGGAAAAAATACTTGAATATAAAAGTATTGAACCTCAAAAAGCCGATCAAATGGCGCAAGCTGTGATTGAAGAAGTTAAAAATACTTTAAAAATAGAAGATTATAATGATGATTTTTTGAAGGAATTAATAAATTATCACGAAGCAGAAGTTAAAATGGGTGAAATTGGAGTAGGCTCTAGAGGAAAAGGAGACTTCTTCGTACACCAGAAAATTGCAGATATAGTCACCAGTACCCATGCCGATGCTTTTATTAGTCCATCAGCCCAGGATGATGGTGGCGTGGTTAAAAAAAGCGTTGGATCTCGAGATATTTATGTAACCACCGCTGTTGATGGGATACATTCCCGTTTAAGTGATTATCCATTTCTAGGAGGCTTCCATGTTACTAGAGCTACTCTTAGAGATGTGTGTGTGATGGGTGCTGACCCAGTAGCAGTATTAAGCGATTTGCATCTTTCAGATGATGGTGATGTGGGAAAGCTATTTGATTTCACAGCAGGAGTCTGTGCAGTTTCTGAATTATTAAATGTACCTCTCGTAGCTGGTAGCACTCTACGAGTTGGTGGTGATATGGTTTTAGGTGATAGACTAGTGAGCGCTGTGGGTGCTATAGGTATATCAGAATATCCACCCACTGCAAGGAAGCGAGCAGAAGTGGGAGATGTTATTTTAATGACTGAAGGTTCAGGTGGCGGAACTATAACTACCACAGCTATTTACCATGGCATGTTCGACGTGGTTAATGAAACTATGGATATCAACTTCATAAAATCATCTGAAGCTATTTTTAAGGCAGGATTACTTCCCGAAGTTCATGCTATGACTGACGTTACAAATGGAGGCCTTAGGGGTGATGCACATGAAATTGCCAGGACCACTAATCTAGGATTAACATTCTACCATGACAAAATAAGAGAATTAATAAATCCTAAAGTACTGGAAATGTTGGAAAAATTAGACATAGACCCTCTCGGAGTTTCTGTAGATTCTTTGATGATAATAGCTCCCCCCAACATTGCAGAGCAAATTAAAAAAGTAGTGTCAGATGCTGGTGTTAGAATCGGTGAGATAGGATTCATAAATGATAGTGGAATAGCTAAACTCATTAAGGAAGATAAAGACGAAGAATTAAAACCTTTATTTAGAGAATCAGCTTATACTGAAATTAAAAAGATTGTAGGAGAAACTACACCTGATGACTTTGAAACAATGAAAGAGAAAGTTGAAAAAGCCGCCTTAAAAGCTATAAATAAAAAGGATAACGTAGTTAAGGCCATACGAAGGAATAAAATTTGAAAGAAGAGTAATAATTTAATATATGGTTGGGGAATGCATTTATGGAAAAAAAAGAGAATACGGCACTAATTCAGCAAATCATGCAGGATTTTGCCAGTTCAACAGGACTTGAACCTGTCTCGGATCATCCTAAGCGTTACCTGTGGACTGATGCCTTCGCAGTCTGCAACTACATCGAACTCTTCAGTCAGATTAAGGATCAAACCTATCTGAACCTCGCCTTACGTTTAGTAGACCAAGTCCATCACATTTTAGGCAAGCATCGAGATGATGATCCACGCAGCGGCTGGATCAGCGGCTTAAATGAAGAAGAAGGTGAATTACATCCCACTAAAGGTGGCTTAAGAATTGGTAAGAGATTGAATGAACGTAAACCTGACGAACCATATAATGAACGCCTGGAATGGGATCAGGATGGACAATACTATCATTATCTAACTAAGTGGATGCATGCCCTTCATCGTATGAGTCAAGTCACGCAAAATCCGATATATAATAAATGGGGTATAGAACTTGCACAAACCAGCCATAAATCCTTCGTGTATACCCCTTCATTTGAGGGATGTAAGAGAATGTATTGGAAGATGAGCATCGACCTAAACCATCCACAGGTGCCATCCATGGGACAGCATGACCCTCTTGATGGCTACATTACATATAACGAATTAATAGAAAATGTAGAATTAAAAGAATCTGATTTAATCTACGAAATTGCTGATATTGCTAACATCTGCCAGAGTATGAGTTGGAACACTACTGATCCCCTCGGCGTCGGCGGACTCCTATCCGATGCTTCAAGAACCGCACAGTTAATTATAAAATATAAACGAGAATACGTGACTCTCTTGGACAATATTCTGGATTCTGCTTTTCTAGGTGTGGAGTCATTAGTAGAAGGAGATCTCTTGAAGTATCCCGCAGAGTACCGTTTAGCATTCCGTGAATTAGGATTATCTATAGGACTTAAAGGTACTGAAAATTTACTAAACTGGATTAAAAATAACCCAATGTTAAGTGAGAATGAAACGCTGAAGTCACGTGTTGAAAATATTATGCGCTATGCAGCTCTCTCTGACATCATTGAAAAGTACTGGCTGAACAGTGAAAATAGAGCGTCTCACACTTGGACTGATCATCGCGAGATTAATATGGTTATGCTTGCAACTAGTCTGGCTCCTGATGGATTTCTATCGATTTAAACTAAAAAATAATTAAATATTTTATAAAAGGGGAATTAAAAAAAATGCAACGTTGGAGTAACAATTTTAAATCCAAAACAAGTTTAGCCAGAATAATTTCCACTTTCACTAATGCCCCTTTAGTGGCTATCCTTGTATTTATCCTGATTAATTATCATCTACTTAAAGGATATGAATTTGTAGCAGTAACTTTCATCAGTATTATTTTTGCAGCATTAATACCAAGCATAATAGCTTTTCTGTGGATAAAAAATCAGAACATTGAAATTGACATGCCTCGAAAGGAGGATCGGTTTTATCCTCTATTATGGATTATATTATCCTATTTAATAGGTGTTGTTCTTTTATACGTTATTTCAGCACCATCTATAGCCACGGTTCTAATGTTCTGTTATTTCTCCAATACCATAGTAGTGCTCTTAATCAGTTTATTCTGGAAAATCAGCATTCACGCCGTAGGCGTAGCTGGACCATTAGCAGCCCTTATATACGTATTCGGTTATACAGGTCTAATATTTACTCTTCTAGTTCCATTAGTCATATGGAGTAGATTATACTTGAAAAGACACACTTTATATCAAGTGATAGCAGGTGCTTCTTTGGGTTTTACATTAACAGCGATGCAAATATATCTTTTAATAGGGTTTTAAAGTATATTTCAAGTTCTATTTATCGAATTTTCCCATTTAGAACATCACTCACATTAACAAAAGTAAATGTGGAGTTTTATTCACTAAGTAATTTCTTGAAATAAAAGTAGGATAAAATTTTTTATTTTCACATCCATACACAAAAATTTAAACTTTTGAACTCCTCATATTATCATCTAGGAGTGAAAAACAATGAATTTGAAAGAAAATGTTTTGAAAGTGCTTTCCGGAGAAAACGTCGATATTACGCCTGTAATAAGCGTCACTCAAATAGGCATAGTAGAAGCTATGGAAAAAACTGGTGCATTTTGGCCAGAAGCACATACTGACGCTGAAAAGATGGCAACATTAGGAAGCTCTCTGTACGAGCTCGTAGGGTTGGAATGTGCCAGAATACCCTTTTGTCTAACAGTAGANNAATCCATTCCAAAACGCTGCTGATATTAAAATACCTGAGGATTTAATAAATAATGGAAGAATTCCGGTTGTATTAGAAGCTTTAGAAAAATTAAAAGAAAAATATGGAGATAGCCTTCCCATTATAGTGGGAATTACCGGTCCCTTCACTCTTGCCGGTCATTTACTTGGTGTGGAAAGAATGGTAAGATATATGAGGACTAAGCCTAATGAAATTGAATCAGCTATAGATAAAGCCCTTGAAGTTTCCATAGAATATGTAAATGCCCTTTCCGAAATAGGTCCAGATATAATATGTGTTGCGGATCCAACTTCTGCTACAGAACTTATCAATCCATTACAATTCAAAACTATTGTCAA
>PMNN01000275.1:0-9120 GCA_003161815.1 Methanobacterium sp.
AATTTGGGTTGTACTCAAATTAGAATGTCCTAGAAGCTGTTGTATAGCCCTGATATCTACCCCATTCTTTAAAAGATGAGTGGCGAAGGAATGGCGTAGGATATGAGGAGTAACCTTCTTCCGTATTCCCGCTAATCGGGCGTAATCCTTGATCATCATCTGTATATAACGTGGTGTAAGATGATTCCCGCAACGGTTTATAAATAAATAATCACTATCATCATTTCTTTGAGCCAAATACTCTTCAATAAGACTCTTAGTTAAATCATCAAAAAGTACTATTCGATCTTTTTCTCCTTTTCCTCTAATCCTTATAGTTCTCTCACGCAGATCTACACTATCTGTGTAGAGATTAACAAGTTCAGATACCCGTAATCCTGATGAGTAAAGTAGTGCCAATATCAGCTTATTTCTGCGTCTTAAAATCACAGCATAAGGCTTTGAGGATTCAAATGTATGATAATTATCCAAGGCATTTATTAACTTCTGGACTTCATCTTCATTCAAAGATTTTGGTAGTGATTTAGTCCTTTTAGGAGTTTGAACTTCTTTAAGCACCCCTATTTCAGCAAATTCAAAAAATTTCTTTAAAACAACGGTTACTAAATAGATATAATTCTGTGAAACTTTTCGTTTTCTTTTAAGGTAACCTATATAACGTTTAAATGATCTCAAAATCATTCTCTCATCATAAAGTTCTTTTTCATTCTGTAAAAACTTATGAAAGTTGCTTATTATAGATTTATATGTCTTTATAGTGTTTAATGAGTAGTTTCTGATCTCTAACTCAAAAAGATAGTCTTCCATCATCTCTGGGAAATCGATGACTTCCAACATATTTTTACGGTTAACATATTCTTCACCTGCAATTACCTTCTGCAGATCCGCTGAGCCTCCTTCAACGTTTCTCCAACTCTGACGAGGATAAGAATTCATGTTATCAAATTATAATTCTTCTATCATAAATTTATTTAGTTTTTATCCCTTATTCTAATATTATTTGGATTTATCAATTAATTCATAATTGACATTTTCTACATATAACTACGATCTACATTTTCATTTGGGGGTTGATTTTTTGAACCGCTCATTTGCTGTGAACTGGAAAAATCCTTCTGTAGTGCATTTTCAAAGGATTTATATCGTTTTATTATCTGATCTTCAATGGATTTAGCATTTTCAATAGCAAATAACATGTGTTTATCTTCAATTAATTCACTTCCATCCATAACAGCTAAGTCACCAGCCATTCTTATCATGCCCCCCAAATCTCTCAATCTAAGTGTTAAAGAATTTTTATGATCATCTATAACTTTACTTCTTCTTCTCGCTTCATCAACAACTATGTGAACTGCATTTCGAGTAGCATGTGGTATTTTACCATCTATTTTTATTTCCTGAGCCATAAACTGGGCTATTTTAGCCTGATTTTCTCCAGTATCAGGCATGGTGGTTTTCATAAGAATTTCATAACCTTCACCCTGTATTCTTGAACGGAGCGGAGGAAGTATATATTTTATATCTCTAATGTTGCAAGCTCCTACAAAAATAAAATCGCATGGAACATTTTGAACCTTAACAGAACTTCCAGCACTCTGAGGATTTCTTCCCACTATGGGAAAAACTTTATCCTGCATGGCACTTAAAATATAACGCTGCAAATTAGCAATATGAATTATTTCATCTATAAAAATAACACCTTCATGGGCTTCGTGAATTGCTCCAGGCACCACTCGTTCATAAGGTTGGGTTCCCAGATCGGGATGCCCTCCATACGGATCGTGTCGCACGTCACCCAATAGCTCGGTTTCACTGGCTCCGGTAGCCTGGATGAATAGTTTTCTCTCCAAAGGCACTACTACGTTTTTTGGTTTTTCGTCAACAATTTCCCTTCTTTTCTCTAGAGCACTCTGATCCAGTATCTTTATGTGTTCTCCATCCACTCTCTCATAGATTACCACTTCTTCTCGTTCATCCCGCATACGGGTTGTGGTAACTCTTTCATGAGGGATGTTTACTGGATCACTATTCATCTCAAACATACCTAAAAGGTCACCTAAATGTTTTCGTCGGGCATTTATATGAGAATATTTGTCACCACCACACTTGGGGCATATACTTTGATAAGCATTGTTATAACTTCCACAATGAATACATCTAAAACCTAATCTTTCAGCAACCCCCTCAGGGACATCCATAGGATTTACTATATCTCCCTCTGCCCTTTGTAGTTCTTTTTTATTATTTTCTATCTCTTTTCTAGTTTTAAACTCAACAAATGGTCTTTCTGGTATTTCAGGATTATGTACCACTGTTATTTCTTCGTTGGGCTCTTCAAGATGGAAAGATATAGCTTGTGCTATTAATGATTTACCTATACCAGGAGGGCCTACTAATAATAGATTTCTTCTCTGTTTAGCGGCGATTTTAACGAATTCTATGACATCTTCATGACCTATAACTCTTTCTAGAGGATCTTTAGGTATTAAAATGTCTTTAGTGGTTTCTATATCCTTTAAGAATTCATTATTCATGTTCACATACACAGAGGACCCCCACAAAAAAGAGAAATTTTAAATCTTTAGATATTCATCCAGTTATAATTTTTATTTGATTGGGTTTTTTCACCATTTCATTCATTCTAACTGCTACAATGTGTTTCAATTCTTTCTCTCGAGCAATATCTATAAGTCTTTGACTGATTACGCCATCAAATACCACAGCATAAACATTATTATGAACATCTTTAAGTTCATCGTAAAGATTTTCCACTTTAATTTCCTTCAGAATATTCAGAGCATCATCTAAGATCTCGGCATTTCCTGAACCTTCCAAATCCTTAAGAATGCCCTTTAAAACCCTTATTTTATCTTCACTTTTTGGTGGCTCAGGTTTTTTAACTTTAACTCCCATGTCATGGAATATTTGTTCTACAGGTATTTTATCTCTTAAAGCCACCATTACCTCATCCTTTGTTAAATCTTCTACTTCCTTACCTTTAGGGGCTCTAGTAACATAGTCCACTTCCCCAACCTGTAGAAGTTCCTTTAAAATAAGCTCTCCTCCTCGATCTCCGTCTAAGAAAGCAGTTACTGTTTTATTTTTAGTTAATTCTGCCACAGTTTTAGGTACACTAACACCTTCCACAGCTATGGCATTTTTAACGCCATAACGTAACAAGTTCAATACATCTGCTCTTCCCTCCACCACCAATATAGCGTCGGATGTCACTACATTAGGACCTGCAGGAAGTTTTTCATTACCGAATTCAGTGATTTCATGTATTCTCATGGCTTCTTTAACTTCTTCTATCATTTTAAGGCTTTCGGGAGTTACTTCTTCCATCATTCCTTTGTAGAGTTCTTTAGCACGATCCACCACTCTTCTTCTTTTAACAGCTCTTACATCTTCTACTTTGGAAACTTGAATATAGGCTTCGCAAGGACCTACACGATTAATTGTTTCTAGTGAAGCGGCTAAGATTGCGGTTTCCACTCTATCTAAGCTGGATGGTATCACAATTTCACCTTTAGACCTTCCGGCTTTAGAGTTGATATTTACTTTAATTCTTCCTATTCTGCCTGTTTTTTGTAATTCCCTTAAATCAAGATCATTGCTTAAAAGTCCCTCAGTTTGGCCAAAAATCGCACCTACTACATCGGGTTTTTCCACAATTCCATTAGCATTAATTTGAGCATGAATGAGATATTTAGTAGTACTTATTTCTTCTTTTCCCATTATTTGGGCCTCCATTACTTCTGTAAGATACTTTAATAAATATGGATAATATCACTGCCATCACTGATTCAGTTCAAGGAGAATCCGGATGATAGTAATTGCCAGTAACTCCATAAGGACATTCTTCAAGTTCTAGTTGACGCATGTGTCTTTCTAGACTCTCTATATCTTTGATGTATTTGTGGGTGATTCCCATGATTTTTCTTCTAATTTGAAGATCTGGATGGGAACCAAATCCTTGTATATCTTCTGAAAGTTTTTTAGCAAGCTCGTTGCCTTTTTTATCGAAGTCTGTTAATATAATAATTTTGGAAGATGATTTTGTAGCCATTTCTGTGATTTCAAAGAGTTTATGAGGAGAGCCTGAGACTTTTATGAAGTCGCCATTTATTCCAAGGTTTTTCAAAGCTTCTTCATCTTTTTTACCCTCAATAAGAATTGGCATTCCTCGTTCCGCACAGTCTTGAAGTTCTTCTATTACAGATAACAATTGTCTAAAACTCATTGTAAAGTCCTTTATGATGTGTAACTAGTATCTATACAATTTATATAATCCATGTTATATATAAAATTGAAGATAATAGGGGAAATTGGTGGTATCCAATTTTTAAAGTTTCCCCAACTATCAAAAATTATCACGAAAATCTAAATCTTCAATGAAATCTGTTTAAATCACTTTAAAAAATTATCACCATTATTTATTCCTAGTTAAGATTGTTTTAAATGGCGGTTTTTTTAAAGGTAGTAACTTTTAAATATTTTTATAAAAAATGTATAGTATTCATAGGAAAAAATGACAAATACACTATTTGAGAAGTTATTAAAATCAGGTTTTTTATTAAATAAATTTTCAAAATATTTTTAGAATGATATTTATTTTAATAGTTTGATGAAATCAATGAAATAAAGTATCATAAAATGCTTAAAAAAAAATTTTTTTGAAAAATAATTGGAGGATAAAAAAGTGGCAAAAGGCCTGATAAGGATAGTTTTAGACATTCTTAAACCACATGAACCCACATTGCCTTATTTTGCTAAATATTTAAGTGAAGTGAGTGGTGTGGAAGGAGTAAATGTGACTTTAATGGAAATTGATAAAGAAACCGAGAACATTAAAGTCACAATCCAGGGAAGTGAACTCAATTTTGAGGAGATATCCCAAGCCATAGAACAGTATGGTGGTTCAATTCATAGCATAGATGAGGTTGTTGCAGGTAGAACCATGGTTGAGGAAGTTACCACACCACAGGACTGATTTCAGATGGATAAAAAAATGAAAATCTCTCCTGAAGGTATTCGTGAAAGATTTTCACATCCACGTGACGATTTTGAATTATGGAAAAATGAACTAAGCACTCCCCAAGTTTCAGACGCATTGAAGAGTATAGTGAACCATCCATGGGTTATAAAAAGTTTGAAACCCTTAAAAGACGAATTCAGAATCATAGGAAATGCTATCACAATTGATACTTCCTCAAATGATTGGGGTACAGCCTTAAAAGCTATTGACATAGCCCAAAAAGGAGATATACTGGTTATTCATTCAAAAGATGATAATAATGCTGTTTGGGGAGAATTAACATCAAAAACAGCTCAAAAAAAAGGATTAGCAGGCACTATCGTCTATGGAGCGGTAAGGGATGCAGCTACAATTAAAAATTTAAATTATCCTGTTTTCACCCGATCCATAATTCCTAACGCAGGGGAACCATTGGGAGAAGGAACTTTGAATGTACCTATTAAATGTGGAGAAGTGACAATAAATCCACAGGATGTAATTATAGGCGATGATTGCGGAGTAATAGTGGTGCCAGCAGAAATTTTTCATAGCGTAATGAAGAAAACTTTAAAGATAAAGAATAATGAAAGGAAAATACTTCAAAAAATCGAGGAAGGATGGCCTCTATCTGAAATTATAGGTTTATAAAAATTCTAAAACTTTTTTGATGGAGGTATAATTTTAATGGAAGATACTTATGAGGTTATCCGGAAACATAAATGGAAGATAATACTCTCTTTTGCATTAGCTGCATTTATAATCTTTGCCATTACATTAGTGATAGGTTTAAAGGATATTATTAATATTTTAAGCCATGCCAATTGGTATTTAATTATTTTAAATTTCCTTTTAGAGTTTGCTATACTCTTAACTTGGACTTTGAGGTGGAAACTTATTTTAAAAGCAGTTAATGTAACTTCCAGCTTCGGTAATCTTTTTTTAATGCTTACTGCCAGTATTTTTGGGAACAATGTAACTCCTGGCGCTGCTGGTGGAGAACCACTGCGAGCTTATCTTCTAAAAGAAGTTGAAGGAACACCATTTGAAATTGGACTAGCATCAGCCACGGCTGATCGTGTTTTTGAATTCTTCCCCTTTGTAATAATATCAATCTTTGCCGCATTCCTGATACTTACCTGGAATATTCCTATTTGGACCAGATTAATAGTGTTTTTCCTTATAATATTATCTCTATTTTTCTTTGTCATACTTTTATATGCTATTTGGAGGAAAGATGTGGCTCAAAGAGTTATAATATCACTGGCAAAATCTATATATCCTATTATTACAAGGCTGGTTAAAAGTGATCTCACTTTCAGCGATGTTGCTGATAGAATAGTTTATTATATCAATCGCTTCTCGCATGGATTCTTGCAGGTGGTTAAGAATCGTAAGTTATTAGTTTTGGGGTTTATTATCTCTTTTATAATGTGGGGCTTTGATATGGTACGTTTTTACGTTTGTTTTATGGCAGTAGGAGTGTATCCACCAGTGACACCTTTGATCATTATTTACACAGTTGGAATTCTAATTTCTTTAGCTCCTCTTTTACCCGGTTCCTGGGGAATTCGTGAAGTTACAATAGTTGGACTTTTTGCAGTGGTGGGGGTAGCTGGTGATATAGTTATATCTGCCAGCCTTATAGATAGGTTGGCTAGCTACATAGCACCTACTTTAGTTGGTGCCTTTGCAGCCTTATATTATGGTCGACGTATTAGAAACTCTAAAAAGAGTGTTGTATAGTTGTTTAGTAGTATTAATAAAAAAAGCTAAATTTAATACTGTGAAACTAATTTTACAGTTTAATGTATATTTTAATAACCTAAATGAAGTTTTAAACTGGTTAAATCTAATATATAATCCTATCGAAAAGTATAAATATAACTTCTTAAAAATAATAGTATATAAAAGTTTCGGTTATAATACATGAAGAAGTTAGGAAACATCTCCCACATATCTAACAGGGGCCGTTTAATCCTCAGATCAAACCAGACCCCTCGTTTTGGAATTGCTGTTTTTACGAAAAATAAAAAGAAATTTGGTACTGTTAGTGATGTATTTGGTCCCACTAAAGAACCTTATATATCAATAAAAGTATATGCAAAAAATTCTAAAAATCTTGATGATCGAGTTGGAGAGACTCTTTATGTAGAATCAAAAACCAATAAAAATTGGGGGCGAAGGAAACGACGGAAGAAATAAAACAGAAAGTTATTGAAAACGAACCACTAAAAGCAGAAGTCTCAGAAAAAGAACAAATGAGACAAGAAGTCTCAGATATGGAAAAAATTGAGACTAAATGCCCAGAATGTGATTCAGAAAAACTTATAAACGATCAAGAAAGAGGAGAAGTCGTCTGCGGAGCCTGTGGCCTAGTTATAGATGATAACCTTGTGGATATGGGACCAGAATGGAGAGCGTTTGATCACGAACAAAGAGATAAGAGAACCAGAGTAGGTGCTCCAATAACCTATACCATACATGATAAAGGCCTATCCACTATGATTGATTGGAGAAACAAAGATATTTACGGAAGAGATATCCCTGCCAGAAACCGGGCTCAATGGTATCGCCTACGTAAATGGCAGAGAAAAATCAGGATATCCGGTGCTACCGAAAGAAATCTAGCATTTGCTTTAAGCGAGTTAGACCGGGACTCCTCAAGACTAGGGCTGCCCAGAAGTGTTAGGGAAGCTGCATCTGTAGTCTACCGAAATGCAGTAGAAAATAAACTGATCAGAGGCAGAAGCATAGAAGGAGTAGTTGCAGCATCATTATATGCTGCCTGCAGAAGATGCAATGTACCCCGAACCCTGGATGAAATTGCAGAAGTTTCACGCGTAAGTAAAAAAGAAGTAGGAAGAACCTACCGATTCCTAACTAGAGAATTAAATATAAAATTACCACCAACATCGCCAGTGGACTACGTTCCACGATTTGCCAGTGAATTAAACCTATCCGGTGAAGTACAATCCAAAGCCATTGAAATTATAGAAAAAGCTATGGAAAAAGGTCTTACTTCAGGAAGAGGTCCAACTGGAGTGGCAGCTGCAGCTTTATATATTGCTTCAGTACTTTTAGGTGAAAGAAAAACACAGAGAGATGTTTCAGACATCGCGGGTGTAACTGAAGTTACCATCAGAAATCGGTACAAAGAATTAACCGAACAACTGGATATGGGCGTAACCTTATAAACAAATGATTTACAGGCTTTATTCAATTTAATAAAGCCTTAGACTCTTTTAATTCTTGAAACAATTAAAATTAAAGAATTTTCTCTAATTAACTTTTTAATTAAAATTTTTATCCAATTAGCTTGAAAATATAATTATAAAGCTATAACTCATATCAATGCAACCATTCTACTATTCCCTGAAAATATGTGTATATTATACGATAAATGATAGTTAGAGACGAAATTCTTAACAATTATCTTCAATTAAACCTCATTTTCAACTAATTGATATTTATTATCATTATAATAATTTTACAGTATCATCTTATATTGTCCAAATTACAAATAAATTATACAATTCAACTGGAGGAAAATGCGATGAGCATAGAGGATCCAATAAAATCAACTCTGGATGGACTTTTAAAAGTTTTAAAAATGGAAAATGTAATTGGAGATCCCATTGAAAGTGATGGTAGAATATTAATCCCAGTTACAAGAGTAGGATTAGGCTTTGGAGCTGGAATGGGACAGGGAGAAATTGCAGAAGGAACTGGATCTCATGGCACCGGTGCTGGAGGAGGTGCAACAGTAGAACCCATAGCCTTCGTATTAATAAATAAAAATGCAGAAGAATCAGAACAGATTAAAGTACTGCATTTAACCTCACCAGATCCATTAAACAAAGCCATAGGTGAAGTAAGTGGACTCGCTCTTGAACTTCTTAAAGAATGGCGGAATAGACAAAGAGAAAGAGAAGAAGAAAATAGAAGAATGAAAAAGGAATCTGAAAACCTTTATACGCCTTAATTTAAATTATCTCATATTTAAATGCTTCCATAGCAGTACTAGAATAGTAGAAAAAATATAAATAGATAATCCAGTGCTTTTTTAGATTAAAAAATATATGGTTCCTTTACTTTTGCACTGG
>PMNN01000275.1:9153-9356 GCA_003161815.1 Methanobacterium sp.
GTACCGCAGGTAGGACAATGTTTATGTGGCTCTGTCGTAATTTTCAACACCTCTATTTAGTTAATTTTTTTGGTTAAATATTTTTTTTCTAATAAATAAATTCAGTTTTTAAATTCTAATCCGGTATAATGGTTGTTCCAATCTTCTCCCAAGTAGCCTTGATAAGATTTCGCGGGTCCTCCCCATTTAATATAACAGTTTTT
>PMNN01000227.1 GCA_003161815.1 Methanobacterium sp.
TAAGTTATCATAGGGGGAGGATCCTAATTTAAAAAAGTTCATATTCTTTTTCTTTTAAAAAGTCCTTTTCCTTTCTGATAGTCCTTTATATGTCCTATAATAAGTATTACACCCCAAATTAGTAAAAAATATATCATTCCCATCCAACTAAAAAGATAAACCAATACAATAAAAGGTAAAATAATAGATATAAAAATTTTCAATACGCTAATATTATTATCTTTTAAGAGTAGAACAAATGTTCCAATCAATATGAATAAAAAAACTAGAGNNGATAAATACCGTTCCCCAATATTAAACTTAATAAGAAGCTAAAGAGGTATAATAAAAAAAATGTTCCAACATTAATGCCAAAAAACTTGCCTAAAGTCATTTTAGTAACTTCTTTTGGACGCTCTTCAAAAGTTACAGGGTGACCACAGTTAGGGCATGATTTAGCTTTAGTACTTATTTGATGTCCACAATCTGGACAGTACATTAATTTATTATTTTTTTCCATCATTTACTCAAGGCCCAATGTAATTATTATTTATTTTATTTTTAGACTATTCACAATTGTCATGAAATCCTGGTGAGCATAGGGACTAGTAACATTATTAGAATAATCTAAGCGAATTTCATAGAACTTATCACCTTTCTGTAGTATTACTTCTTCAGTGAATACGTGTGGATCTGTTATATCACCTAATTCTGAATTCCTGAAAAGCATATCAAAACCATTTAATCCATTTACAATAATGGTTTTATTAGATATTAACCTGTAATTTGGGTCAGTTATTAGTGTATTGTTAAAATCATTGGGGTACACGTGACTATATAGGTCTACAAAATAATTCATATCAGCATTCAAACTATTATTGTAATATACATTATCTATAGTTATGTGGGCTTCTCCAGAACCATTAGTTTGCTTTAAAGTTATTCCAGTTCCATTCTCATCAGTAGTATTACTTTCCCAGTTAATTTTCCAGTTGCTAGGATAATTAAATGAATAAGCTGTTCCATTATAAGATTGGACTGATGGAGTCGATGGACTAAAAACAAGTACCAAAATAATGATTAAGATAATAATCCCTAAGATATATCTTTTTTTCATTTACTATCACTTAAACAAGTAAAGAAATGTAAAGAATTAAAAAAATTGTCAAGAGTTGTCAAGAGTGGAAAGGGTTTACACTGAAAATGGAATGAGGGTTAAATTTTTATATCCGTCTTAACCCGTATCGTAGGCAATAAAACCCACCGATAATAAATATTAGGAAGAGTAATAGGGCAAAGAAGGAGTACATTATAGGAATGAAAAAATAGACAAATATCAAAAATATGATTAAAACAAATATGAAATAAACTATTGCCTTTGTAATCCTTCCAGCACCTTTTTTGGGGGGCTTGGATTCTTGTTTCTCATTTCCCGTTGGCTGACCACAATTTTCACAGAATTTTGAATTATTTATGTTTTCTTTTCCACAATTCGGGCAAAAAACCTTCTTAGGGGATGGTTCTTTTTTATTTGGTTCATTATTCAGAGTTTTAGTATGTTTAAGCTGCCCCCCACATTCACATTTTTCAAAGTCCGCTGGTGATTCTCCCTTTTTAAGCTTGTAAAAACCATTACAATCCTCACAAACTAAGTAACCTGCATCGCCGCCGCTTCCCAATGAAAATCCCCCTCTGAATTTCTGCTTATAGTTAATTGGGTATGTTGGTAAAGGAAATATATGCTTTTTTCGGCTTAATAATAAATCTTCATATATATTATTCATCCGAACCTGGAAATATATGCTTTTTTCATTTCTTTAGCAATGGTATATTGGTGTATTCCAAAAGCTATCCATAATAATGGTCCAATAATACCTCCTGTAATTATTCCTAAAAATAAACCAACTATTAATCCTATAAAGAAAAACAAATAAGCATGAAGATAAAGATAACCAAAAGGTCCTATAAACAATCCTAAGAAGAAAGCTAAACCCGGTGAAACATTTCTTGCCTTTTTGAATTGACGACCACAATTAGGGCATGTTTTAGATTTTTTGCTAACTTGATGACCACAATCAGGGCAATACATTAATTTACTTTCATCTTTATTTTTCCCTGACTTATCAGATTCTGTTCCTACTTTAACACCTAAAGGTTCTCCACAAGTACATTGATACTTAGAAATGTTCTGTTCGTCTTTTATTNNCCTTCCCACATTTAGGGCATATCACTATCAAAAGAAATCCACTCCCCAAATCCCATCAAAGGAATTATTTTATACCTATTTAAAATAAATTTATTGCTCCAATAGACATAAAAAATACCACATATAGGGGTTAAAAATATCAATCATTTTTCATATCTTCCCTGGGTGCCTGTAATTCCTTATATGATTCTGGTAATTTTCCCCTTACATAATCAAAGAAACTTCTATTAGTTAAATCATTTATAACCTGTTTATATATTTTCGTTGGCTTTCGTTGGTTTCTTTCATGCTGTTAATCTTGCATTTTTCATAGTCACACTTTTTTAAATATGCTTTTTTTGTGAGTATTTAAACCCACATCTGGATTGTAACGGTTAAAGTTGTAAAAATGTAACGGATTGTAACGGTTTAAAGTGTAACGTATTGTGATGTTATTGTGATGAAATGTGATGAAATTAAAAATTATCAAGAGTGGAAAGGGTTTACACTAAAAATGGAAAGGTTGGAAAGGGTTTAATCCCCCTCCACTTCTAATTTTTTTAAATATTTACTTGTCTCACTACCTGGAATATCATAATACCTATCTTCTTTCATGAAGAAAACACCGCTTAAAACATCCTCCACCAATGCTTTTACATATTCATCATTTTTAAAGGGGTTTTTATAGTTTTCGGCCTGGTAAATCTTATTAACGTATATATTATACAAATTTTCACTTGCATTTTTTAGATATTCCAGCTCATCTTTAGATCTATATAATTCGATTACTTCCTTTTCACCGTTTAAAACATCACATAAGGTTTGCAGTTCATCTTCATGTCCTTTGATTATATCCCCTTCACGTTTAATTATCATTTCAAGTAGTTCCTGGACTTTGTTTATCCTTTCAAGGACTTTGTTCATGTTTATCTTTTCAAGTTTCCCGCCTTGCTTAACAGCTTCCAACATGTCATATATAGCCTTTGTAGTTTCAATATCAGTTAAGACGGTTATAATATGTGATAAGTGATTAGCTTTACTATATTTCATGGACGCTTCATGATCCTTGAATAGAAAAATTAAAGTGGACATATAAAGTTGGCTGAATAGGAAGGCCCGTTTTCTAAATTCAACACCTTTCATAATATCCAGGATAGGTTTAAACAATTTCTCCGCGTCGGATCCTTCAATATTGAAACCCTCCAGGTACTTAATATGTTGATTATAAACCATTTTTCCTAGATCATCTAATNNATTATTCATGGTTTCAATCTTTTCATTAACCAAATCTAAATCCACATCACGCTTTATTTGTGAGTATATGCTGCAAGTATAAGCCAACGCCTTAAACCATGAAATTCTTATTTTATCGGTTTCCGGTTTGGTGATCCTTCCAGTAAGCGCTCTCTTATGTAAAAAATCAATAACCTCATCTAACTTAATTAAAATAGATTCTCGATTATCATAAGGACTAACCTTCAAATCATTTGTATATTCATTTATTTCATGGCCTTTTTCTTTACTTTTCATTATAATTCATCCTCCATTCATTCTTAAACACATTAAATTGATAGACCCCGGGGGTTCATTTTTTTAGGTAAACCTAAACCTTTTAAATTTCCATTGGTTACACCTTAAACCCGCAATATTGTTGCTTAACTGCACCTTATCGGCTTAATAATAACACTTAAAAAAAATAGAAAAAAAGGAATATTTCATTTATTCAAATTTTATTAAACTCTACCAGCGGCCCGGGTCCTTGCATGATAGCGGTTTCATTAAAATCCATTAAACCATCCTCATCTAATATCTCGCTTATATTTCTAAAATTCTCTACCATCTTATCCCATCCCTCGATTGTCATATAAGTGTCTCCAGCGTCTAAGTGATAATTTTTAGCATAACTTTTACCGGTGGTTTTATTAAATTTGCATTCCGTATCCAAACAACATTTACCGTCTAAGCATTCATCGTCCATTATTTCAATACCGCTTATTATGAATGGTTTAAATGTGTTTTCTCCAGTATCAATAAAACTTACACGCCTGGAGTAACCACATATACATAAGTGGCCGGTTTTACCTTTCCGGTATTGCAGGGCATTTATAAGCCATCTTACCGGGTAATGTTTAATCTTGTTTTTTATTGTATCAAAGGAAAGTTTTTTATTTTCAATAGTTGAATCCATTATATATCAAGCCTCCAAAGTTTGATATTTTTTTAAAGTAGTTTTTTGATAATTCTATCTAGTTCGTTGGAAGGGTGTTTAATCACACTTTCAACACCCCCTCTTTTTTTGAATAGCATTTAATCATGTTCTAATAAGATTAAATCAAAATGTATTACCTAGATAGGGGTAATACTTTTTACCCATTATCCTAATAATCGGAGTTATTTTCTCTAAAAGTTAAATTTAAAAAAAAAATATATAATAGAGTATAGTGCTTAAGCAGCAGGGACTATAAAAAACTTTAAAGAGTTTTCCCCTAAATTTCTACGATTATTAGGATTTTTATAAAAAANNCTAATTCATTGATTAGGGTTTCATATTTACAAGAGCTGATTCCTAATTCATTTAAAATATTTTGTTGAGCATTGTTTAAATTATACCAGTCTTCAATTTCTTTCTCTTTATTTCTTTTTAACTTTGAGCCCTCATAATCAGGGGTTTTAAACTTTATAAGGTTAAATCCATCAACTGTTTTACCATTATCACTTTTTTGATCATCCTCTCCACCAATATTCCTTATAGCATCATAGAAAACATGATTAGCTCTTGGAATCTCTAGTTTTTCAGCTCTTANNAAAAGCTTTGATACCTTCGTATATAAGCCATTCCATACCTTCAATATCATTCTTAAGTTTATCCTTCAAATATTGGTCTTGGTCTTCACCTTTAAACCTATTATTTAATTCCATATGAGCAATTCTATCCCAAAAACCTTTGGAATCGTCATTAACTTTTGGAAGATAGTTTCCCATAGCTATAAACTTAGTGCCTAATATTCCAGTCCATGATTCCTTATATTTAACCGGTATAGTCATGGGATCTTCACCAACGATGGCTTTAAGATCTCCCGTTTCCTTTAACATTTTTTTAGGTAAATCATAAACCAGGTTAATATTCTTATCAATTAAAGCCTCCTTACCAAANNCTCCAAAGATGGCTTTAATTAGATGAGATAAAACAGATTTCCCATTTCTACCCTCACCGGTTATAAAAAATATAGCATGATAGGGATTACTATTTTTAAAACAGTATCCTAAAATCTCTAGGAAAAATTTATATTTTGTTTCATCACATTGGAAGGGTCCATCCTTATCGATTAAAATTTCTTTTATTTTTTCTTCAAAAAATTTAGAATAAGAATTTTCATTATATTCATATGGAATTATTTTTTTCACGAACTTACCGGGATCATGATCTGTAAAACTAAAAGTTTT
>PMNN01000285.1 GCA_003161815.1 Methanobacterium sp.
GAGAAGTTGAATTTATATGAATAAAAAAGTGGGTATTGGAATAATATTATTAGTTGTTATTGGAGTATTAGCTGTTTTTCATGGATATATAGGTTCTTATTTAACTGAAAATAATGTAATAGGTAGTGGTAATCATACTTTACTGATTATGGGCGCGGATCCTACTGAATCTCGTCCAGGTCCCGGTGCGTGTGATATGGCTTTTATAGCTTATGTAAACAATAGTTCCATCACCAAAACAACACCATTATATCCGGGGGGAATGGCACATCCCACAGCAAGCCCTCCTCCAGAGGCAGCAGCGCAGGGTGATACGAAACTCTATCTCCACGACACTCTATGGTGGAATAACACTACTATGGATGCCCAATTAGCTCAGCAAACAGTGGAATACAATACCGGTATAAAAACTGATGGCGTGATAATCGTGAAAACAGAGGGGTTAGATGCCATAGTGCAAGCTGTTGGACCAATAAATGTACCTGGTGAGGGTATCGTTCCAAATAATAATAGTTTAGGCTTCATACGACAGGAACAGCAGAATGGTTCCTCAAGAGACGCTGCAGTTCAAGCGGTGGGAAATACCATTAAAACTGCTTTACATGATAAATCAAAACGTCAAAAATTATCCCAAATTATCTCTGATCAGTACTCCAAGGGTAATATAATAGTTGTTCCCCAATCATTATACAACCAGCTATTTACAGAAGAAATCATAAATAAGCTTTTTTCATAAAAAAAATAATAATGGGGAAATCATAAATTCTTATATAATTTTTTTTGAGGATTCTATTGTGCCGTCTCGTATTTTTTGTAAATTTAATATTTTTGGTGGTTTCTTGGTCATGTGTTAACTATTATTATTGTGGTTTCGTCCTTGTTGATGTCGTACAGTAAGTTTTATTATATTATAAACCATCATGTGACCGTCTATGGCAGATGCTTCGTTTGTTATGTTAGGGTTTACTGGTGTGGCGTTTGTGGCTGCTTNNATATTAGTAGCTAATATTATAAACATGTGTTTTTTCATTCATTCCCCCTACTTTATCATCAATTAAATTTCAAATGAATGATTGTTATAACATTATTAAATAATTTACTATAAAACCGGGAAAAGTAATTAATAGATAAAATAAATCATATATTTTATGTTATTACATAAATTGCATTAGACTTTTTGCCCCGTTTTTCCAAGTGAAGAATATTTCCATTTTTAATCTAATAGGTCTATTAACTTCTTTCTCTTCATCCTACGTTTACATGCTTTTATAAACATCCTAGTAACTTGTTCCACAGGCGCCATCATATTCCAATATTTACCTCTAAATGCGATCAAATTTAAATATAGGAACATTTTTTTTGTGAATATATTCATCAAAAAGAAGAATTAAATCAAAATTTTATTTATAATACTGTTTTTTTTTCCACTTCATAATCATCTAAGAGTATGGCTGCTTCATACATCAGATCGCAGGATACAACATCCTCGGCCACTACCACTGTTGATTTAGATTGAAAGTTTCATTTATATATATCTGTAAATAATATAAAGTTAATATCTTTATTCATAGTTTTTTTTATAAGAGCTTTTTTATAAGTAATTCATCTTATTTAGTACAGTATATTATAAACTAAGAATTTTTTTTTGGTTTCAAAAAAAGGAGAGTAATATTCACAATGATTAAATCATCGTATCGAGATCTTATAGCTGTATTAGTATTTACTGTTTTATCAGTGGTTTGGTTAAGTATTCCCATCCTGGATAAGTATCCCTTAAATATAGTACCCTATATTTTATTATTATTAATATTATCCGGTTATTCTCTCCTAGCTGCTTTGAAACCATTAGTTCATCAAATAGGAGTAATTAAACGTATTATTTATAGTGTAATATTAAGCTTCATTTTAACAGTAATCGTTAGTCTCCTATCAAATTTTAACCCCATTTCAATTCACATGTTTGAGGTAATACCCATCTTAACATTAATTTTAATCCTAATTGCATTTATCCGGAGGAGAAATGCTTCAAGAAGAGTATTTTTAGATAAAACTAAAAATAAGGTAGAAATATCCGAAAAACTAATTCCGGCAGAACGATTAGATTCGAAATTTACTGATCAGGACCGGCAGCTCTTAGGTAAGTTGGATTTGCAAGTTTCAGAATCTAAAATCCGCAGTGAAGAAATTAAATCAGATGGTAAGGATGAATCCATGATAGATAATGAAAAGAAAATGAATGATGAGAATAGTAAAAAAATTTTTTATTCATGGGATCTAGTGTTAATTTTACTTTTCACTACTCTGACAGTAGTTTTTATTCTGACGCCTGGTTTCATTGGAACTTTTCCACATATTATTCCGGGATTATTTTTGATTCTGTTTTTACCAGGTTACGCTCTTACAGCAGCATTATTCCCTAAGATGGGTGATTTAGATAATTTTGAACGTTTAGCATTAAGTTTTGGTTTAAGCATCGCGATTACTCCACTATTAAGTTTAATATTAAATTACACTTCTTATGGTAACCTTTTAGATCCTATTCTATTATCATTGAGTGTTTTAACCGTGTTATTGGTGATTACGGCTTACCTGAGGAGGTTTTTAACGTCACCTGTGAATCGTTTCCGGGTTGATTTTACTGGTTTCTTTAAAACTTTGGGTGGGGGTTTTTCAAGTGAATCAAAAACAGGGAAAATTATCTCGATTATTCTAATCATAACCTTAATGTTATCTGTTGCTACTACAGCGTATATTATAGTTAAACCTCCACCAGGTGCGTCTTTTACTGAATTCTATATTTTAGGTCCGGGTGGTAAGGCTACTGATTACCCTACTAATTTAACTAGTGATGAGACGGGTAATTTAATTATTGGTATTGTAAATCATGAGAATAAGGAAACTAGTTATCATTTAGTGGTGACTAGTGATGGAGTAGTTCAAACTGATCAGATAATAACTTTGAATAATCAGCAGCAGTTGCAGATTCCTTTTAACTTCACTGCGGGCGATCCAGGTACGCGGGAGATGGATTTCTTGTTATATAAATTGCCGGATAATAATAATATTTACCGCAGCCTCCATTTAATGCTTAACATCACCGCCTCACCTACAGAGTCTGAATCTAATATTTTAACCTCAACAGCATCGGAGGGTAATGTAACAGGATAAAAAAAAAATCCAATTAGGTAGAAAATTTATTACAGAACAAACAGAACCGAGAGCAAATCTAAAACTAATTTACAAAACGAACAATAGAATTACTCAGCTATCTAGACCTAAATATGAAAAAAAAATTGATCAAAATGAAATAAATTAAAAATAATTAATTTCTTTTTCTGATGATGAAATAAACGTGTATGGAAATGTTAACATAAAATAGCGTATATTATATAAGGAATATTACTAGTTTCGATAAAAATACCATAATTAATTAGGCGTTTAACACTGTATTTCCCATGAATATGGCTAGAACAGCCATAGTAACCCCCATTCCAATCATCTGACCCACTACTAGCATAGTGTTCAATGTAGCACTAGGAAACTCTGAAAAATCTTAATAGATTATCTTACTACATAAAATAAATTTGATGGTACCCCAATATCATGATAATTNNATGTAAATGGCCTATTGGTTTGGAGTAGGTTAGGGATATACCTTAAATTTCTGAGTTTTTTTTCAGTCTTTAACTTAAAATATAATTTTATATAATGATAGCTATATTGAATTTTAGGAGAAATAGTTTTTATGATTGAGCAGGAAACCGTGTTTATTTTGGGTGCTGGTGCTAGTTTTCCTTATGGTTATCCTAATGGAAACGAATTAAGAACAGCTGTTATTGATTTAATAGATTTTGATGAGTCATATTTTAAAGACACCCAAATCAAAACAACAGAAGGAATTCTAAACATAAAAAATTTTTATGGAATTTCAGATGATATTCTAAATCATTTCCTAAATCTAAAAAAAAGCTTAATAGGCTCAAGACGATCCTCTATAGATATATTTCTTGAAAATAGAACTGAATTCTGTGATATAGGTAAGCGTTGTATCGCGTGGGATATTATAGGCCATGAAAATCCGGATATAACTGATAAATATGACTGGTTTGAGTATTTACATGATCAAGTGCTAGCTAATGGCTGTTCATCAACAGAGGAATATTGTGAGAACAATATTAACTTTATAACATTCAATTACGATAGATTTCTAGAATATTCATTGATTACAAGTTTAAAGGAAACATATGGTCAAAATGAAAGTTACTGCGCAGATAAGATCAAAGAGAATTTTAATATGATACATGTACATGGAAAATTAGATGATCTTAAATGGGAAAATCCTGCGGGAAGAGCTTATGGTGAAAAACCGGTTACTCAACTAGGTTGGAAAAAGTCTGCCGATGGAATTAATATCAACCATGATGAAAAGATATTTAAAAAAGCGAGGAAATTAATTGAAAATACTGAAATAATTGTTTTTTTAGGATTAAACTTACATAACATTATTAACTTAAATAGATTAAGAATTAAGGATAATTTAGAAGGTAAAAAGATTTATGCTACGCTGAAAGGTTTGAGCGGCCCCCAAAAACAGGAGGTAGTTCAATATTTCAATAATAGATTAAATAGAAATTTAATCTTTGATGATCGTCGAATGGTAGGTCATCTGCCAAGTTTCAATGCTTATGAGTTACTTAAAGAACATACAAGTTTCAGATAAGCAAAGCACTAAATAGTTTTACATCCAGATTAAAAATTTTAAAGAAAATAAGTAGTAAATTACTCTTTTAAATGTTTTAACGAGTAATTAAGCCGTAAGGATTATGTGATTTAATGATTTTGGTTAAGGTGATGGAGGATTAAAGGATATGAGTGAGAATATGCTTGAGATGACCTTGGAAATGATAACACAAAATATAGAGATGAAACGGAAAGAAATAAAAGAATTAGAAAGTAATAGGGATGTTTTGCTTGAGAAAGTGAATGCGAAACCGTTGGAAATACATCAGGATTATTTTTGGGAACTTAAGGATTGGCTGGAAAACAAAATCGAGGAGTTAGGGGAAGGTATTGACCCTGATATTCGTCAATGTTGCACACAAACTGAAATACATACTTTAAAAGAGGTTTTAAATCAGATTTCAGAATTAGAGTCTTGAGAAATGAATCTATAAATTAATATTATCATGGTTAACTATAATACTGGTGAGATAAACCCCTATTTATCAATTAAAAAAAACATATTATATGTGGATCAATGGAATTTNNTATATAATGTCTAAATAATTCCATAATAGGTTATATTTAAGTTGTAAGTGAAAAAATTAAATGCATTTAAATACTCAATATATTACTATATATTGCTTAAAAAAAATGGGATAGAGTGTGATTCTAAATTTACGTTGTGATAATGGGCAGTGGAATAGTAGGTCTCAACCTGGCTTCATTTTTAATTTCAGATGGACATGATGTAACCCTAATTGAAAGCGATGAAAGTTTATCAAGTAATGCTGCTTCTCAATTAGATGCATTGGTGATATTCGGCAACGGTACCAACACTAAAACATTAAAAGAAGCAAACATAATGAATGCA
>PMNN01000180.1 GCA_003161815.1 Methanobacterium sp.
TTGGATTCATCATAAACGCTAAAAGCAGGATAACTTGAAAACCCCACAATCGCCATTGTATTTGCTGTATTCGGTAAAACATTCCAATTAGAAGGATACTGGAAATAGATAACACCATTGGAAAAAGTCTTATATTGTGAACCGCTTTGAGTTGTCTGTGTAGGGGTTCCGCTTACATTACCATTAGTATTATTTACCGTAGTATTTGTGATTGGTTTAGCTTGATTATTCATCAACATCATACCAGAAACTAATCCTAAACTTCCAACAAGGATTACTACGGCAATGATCAATACTTTAGTTGTGTTAGACATGGCTTCAGATGGTGCTTTATTCAAATTGGTCCCACATTTTTCGCAAAACTTAGCATTTGAATCGTTTATATGTCCGCAATTTTGACATCTCATTCGACACACCCTACTTAAATTTTTTTTTATTCATTTAAGCTCCATTATTAGACACCCATATTTGTCCTTTACCGTTACATGTAGGACACACTATCTCATTATATGGGTTATTCGGATCGGGTATATATCCGGTGCCATCGCATGTGGGACAAGTTTCCCAATGCCCACTACCATTATTGCCGCTGTTATTTTGATTATTAACGTTGTTGGAGTTGGACTGTTGGTTGTTATTGTTTGAATTAGTGTTGTTGTTATTTGGTGGTAAGTTTTGTTCTTTATATAGAATGTCTCCTGTTTTAGCGTTAATTATTATCCCGCCTATCATCTGACCATTATAGTAATAATAACAGAGGTAAATTGCTTGGCCGTTACTATTTTTCATTAAAATGGGATCACTTACTGAAACGCCTTGCGCTGCATTTTGAATAGCTATTGATTTGGCTTTATCAAAAGTAATATATTCAGAACTGTAGGGTATAGAAGTTGAATTATTTACGGTTTGATTTATAGTCACAGGAGGATCTGGGTTTTTAGAACCTAAAAAGTAAGTATATCCACCTAAAACACCTAACAAACCTACTAAGACTATTACTCCGACAATTAAAGCTTTGGTTAAATTGGATATGCCACCAGATCCAACAAATTTCCTACCGCAATTTTCACAAAACGATGCATTAACATCATTTTGATGTCCGCAATTTGGGCATTTCATTTTATACCTCCTTTAATCCATGATCCTAAAAGCTCCGCTGCCCACACCTCAAAAAAAACTATAATTGCGATCAAAATTCTTTAAAGTACCACATTAGGACAAACCATTTAAATCACTAAAAAATACATTATATTACTTCATATTCAGAAAACATAAGATATTAATTGCTATCACAATCAAACCGAAAAGGATATAAAAAATAAGCTAAATTCTAAAATAATATTCGGGGAGCAGTAATACAAGTTTATTTAACTAATATGATTGATTTTTTTTTAAGCGATTAAAGAATAAAAAAATTTCCAAAAAGAATAAAAAGATTACTCAAAGAAACTCAATAACAGAGCATTAAAATTTAAATTCCATTATTTTTTTATTATCCCCATAAGAAATTTACCAATTTTAACTTCGTTAAACAGTCCTATAACGAATTAATAGTTGAATTTTTTAATAATAAGTTATTTTTTTGCATAAAATATTAAATTTTGAATAAATACCATCTCAAATTTATGGATAATAAATATGTTTTTATATTATTTTAATAATTATTAATTTAATTCTAAACAAGTTTTATCCACTACAGAACTAATTAGAATGGGGGGTTTTTTTGTCTTTAAAGATTCCAGTGAACTTAGAAGATATTTCAAATACACAAATTATAAAAATTAGAAGTCAAATTAACGAGAAATATGCACAAAAGCCTGTTTCTACCGATAGACGTATATATGGTACAAATAAAAAGTATATTTTCGATAATTTCGCAGATAGAAACGAATTTTCTAGGGATCGGGATAGAATTATATTTTCTAAGGCGTTTAGAAGGTTGGAACATAAAGCACAGGTTTATTCTCATGAAAAGGGAGATCATTACAGAACTAGGCTCACCCATACCATAGAAGTAATGCNNAAAGCAAGAAGTATTGCAAGAAATCTTGGTTTAAACGAAGATTTAACAGAAGCAATTGCATTAGGTCATGATATTGGCCATACTGCCTTTGGACATCAGGGAGAAGATGTTTTAAATAAAATTATGCAGGGTAAAGATGATTTAGGTGGAAAACTAAAATATAGTATGTCTTATGGGGGATTTAAACATAATTTCAATGGTTTGAGGATTTTAGATGTTCTTGAAAGAAAGTATCCAGATAAAAAAGGATTGAATTTAACATGGCAAGTAATTGATGGAATATTAAAACATACAGATATTGAAAAAGAGGATAATAAATGGGACATAAATCGGTTCATTCGATCTAAAGATTGGATTAAGGGAATATTGAAATTTAAAAATCCGGTTACTTTGGAAGGGCAGATAGTTTCAATAGCTGATGAAATAACACAACGGCAACACGATTTAGATGATGGATTAAGGGATAAGAATTTAGGATTAACTGAAAGTAAAATTATAGATTTNNAAATAATGATTCTAAATATTTTGAGGTTAAATTACTCGAAGAATTAGAAGAGAATATTAAAAATAGAGAAAATGAAGTTATTTCGAATAGTATTTCGGAAAAAGAATTAGACAACTACAAATGGAATTCTTTAATTAGGGATATTATAGATTTTTTTATCAAAGATGTAACCTTAAACTCTTTGGGAAATTTTAGAAAACTTAAGACTAGTGATTTGATAGAAGATTTAGAGTATAAAAGAACATATTTTAATTCTGAAGATAAAATAATATATTTTGGTGAATTAGGAAAGCAATTTAATGATATATTAGAAAATTTCATAAATAATCAAATATTAAATTCTTATACTGTTAATATTTTCGATGGTAAAGCAATTTATATAGTTAGGCAACTTTTTAAAGCGTATTATGAAAACCCTAAGCAGATGCCACAAGAAACACTTGATAAATTATCTATTAGAATCCAAAAAAATTCTGAAAATTATTGTAAATTAAAATTGAAAAATAAATCTTTAGATGATTTAAATTTTAGAAAGTCTTATCCTCGAGATATTGACAAACTAATACAGTTACTTAAGTTGGATAACAATAAAGAAGAACTGGAAATGATTTATAAAAAGACTTACAATGATAATACTACTTTNNACTACTTTAAATTTGGATAAAGATTTTTTTAGGATTATAACTGGAAATATAAACGATATAAATTATGAATGTGAATATTGCGATGATAATTTTGAAAAAAAAATTATATATAAAATTTTCAATAAAGTAAATTCTTTAAATGAAAAAGAAATAAAGGGAAAGAAGAATAATATATCTAAAAAATTAATTTTTGTTAAATGCTTAATAGAACATCATTATGCGTATATGTCCTTAATTTGTGATTATATAGCTGGAATGACCGATAATTATGCTAATAGTGAATATAAAAAACTTTATTTAGTTTAATCTGTAATTTACACTTTTTATTTTTGATCAATTATTAAATATCACTATACTAAAACTTCTTTAAAGTAGGAATTGTTTAATAATGAATTTGTCGAAAAATAGTTTTTATTCGGTTATTGTGCCTAAAATGAAGTTGGTTCATGAGATAAAAAAACGTAGTTTTATTTGNNAGTATCCCTTTAACTTTCGCGTCTAAATTATCAGCATGATGCAAAGCCACTGCTTCAGGAGTTTTTGGATCCACAGGTGAACCCCAACCATTACTGACTTCCCCGTGATGACTTAATATTAGATGTAAGAGTTGAGTAGAGAGATCCTCAGGCATTTCTATTTCATTTATTTTTTCTTTTACCATATCACAAGACAGATATAAGTGATCAAGTAATTTTCCCTCATCTGAAAATTCTATTTTCACCAAGTCATAATCATAAGTTTTTAATTTACCTACATCATGTAATATTGCCCCGGTGTATAAAAGATCCATGTCAAGCTCGGGGAAGATTTCGCAGGCTGTTTTACAAATCTTCAAAACTTCTACAGTATGTTCTAATAAGCCGCCCATGTAGTTGTGGTGATAAAATTTCGCTGATGGTGAATTATAGAACTCTTCCGTGAATTCCTTATCGCTGAAAAATGCCTCTAGAAGATTTTTTAGATTTACATTTTTCATTTCATTAATAGTATCATCTATTTCAGCAATCAGATTATTTTTATCTTTATCTGAAGTGATAACAAAATCTTCTATCTCATATTCATCTTCAGATAATGGTTTGATGATTTCTATGATGATATTATAATTACCTGAATTCGATGGATACTCGTTAACTTTTCCGATTATTCTACAAATATTTCCCACACATATCGCTTCGTATTTACCTTTCACATCTTCTTGTGGAAACATTCGCCCAACAATTTGCCCAGTTTTATCAGTAAGGGTTACATCTATGTAATTACGTCCAGTTTTAGCCTTTTTAAATATTTTATCTGCAATCACAAACTGGGATCTAATTTGTCTTCGGGAATTTAAATTTTCAATAAAGTCTTCTTCAGATTTTTTAAACATAAAAATATTCCTCATAGTTTAATTCAGGATAAAATAATATTATATGACAGTCTTCAGACTAATTTATTGACTGAATAAATGTTGTTTGTATCGATGCAATTGATAATTTCTTTGATCATTTTGCTCTGTTCAAGTGTTTTTGAATTACCTATTATCACAAGTTTTTTACGAGCTCTAGTGATTGCCACATTTAGTCGAGTGGGGTCTTCGATGAAGTTCCTACTAAATTTTCCTAATCTTCCAATTTTGCTTTTGCAGAAGCTCATTATAATAACTTCTTTCTCTCTTCCCTGAAATCCGTCGACAGTGTTCACTTCAACAGTAGTATTATCTAATAATTTTATTATAGCACTTTTATGTTTCTTGTATGGTGTTATAACCCCAATTTCACTTGGTTTAACATTATTATCTAATAACGCGTTAACTATGTGGATTACTAATTTAGCTTCAAGTGTGTTTTCGCATCCTCCTTCTATTCCATTTTCATAGTATTCAGCTTCATCCGTGTCGATAAATGTTAATGGAGTTTTAGGGTTAATTATAATCCTGGTTTCAGTATCTAATTGATATTCCAGTGTTTGATCAGCTATTCCCGCAAATGTTTTAAGTTTTCCATCATAGAATAAGTTACTTGCCATATCAGCAATCATTTTGTTCATCCTATATTGAGTATCAAGAAATGAACTGTTTTCCGGGTATTTATCTTTTAAACGGTTAAATATGGATAATTTTAATTCTTTCAACAAATTTGATTTCTCTATAGGTTGTAATTGTTTATCATCACCTACTAATATGAATTTTTTACACTTTAACAAGGGTATGAGTGACTCGTAACTGGCAACTTGACTGGCTTCATCCATTAACATAACATCGAATATTACATTATCTAAAACAGGTTTAGCTGATGAAATTACCGTTGCAGCGATTAATTTAGATTTAGCTAATATATCATCATCAATTGAATTCAAAAGACTAATTCTTTCTTCCTTTTTTTGTTCAATTGTAAATTGAATATTCTCCATATCTTTACGTAATTTATCTTCTTCACTACTTTTGAATTGAATTTCATTTTCGAGGGACTTTATTTGGATATTTAAATAAGTATTATCTTTCTCTAAATTCTTTATGCGGTTATTATAAGCCTTATTGAGAATTTTACTTTTTTCGATAATTAAATTCTGCTGAAATAAATTTTTATTCTCCCTTATATATTCATCCAGCATATTTAGAATCTTATACTCAGCATTTAAAGCTTCTTGACTGGGATCTGATTTATATCTACTTTCTAAATCATCCCTTATACTCCAATAATTATTAAGTACTTTAACCATTTCCTGATAAGTTGATTCCTTTTTGTTCAATTCATCTTGGAATCGCTTTTTTTCTCGAGGATTTAAAAAGAGTGAAAGTTTTTTGACTAAATTAAGGTTATTCATTTCATTTATTTCTGATTCTAAACTATAATAATTGTCTTCCAGGGGTAAATTCACTTCCATTTGGTTTAATTTGAGTATATCGTTGCCGAAATCATAATTTTCATTAGATTTTTTTATTAATGATTGTATTTTCTGTTTAATCAGCATATGTGAATTATTTGTGATATCAAAGTTTTGATTTAATTTTTTCTGGTATCTATTGATTTTAAGATTATTTTCTTTGACTCGGGTTTTTAAATCATTAATTCTAATATTTAAACTTGAATTTTCCGTATTCTTACCTATTGCTTCCTTTAATGGGTTTAATTTTTTATTTGCTAATTTTATTATTTTATCTATTTTTAATATATCCTGCCATTCGGGATATTTCTCACGCTTCTTCTGAAGAGTGTATTTAGATATATTAGCGGGTATTTCTTTATCTGAACCTATTCGCAGTACGCAATTATCTAATGAATCATCTAATCTTTCTAGAATGTTGTTAATACCATTATTAGTTGAAGCTGTTATCAAAATCTTCTTATTTTGTCTTAAAAGAGTATTAATCAATTCTAAAATCACATAACTTTTACCGGTTCCCGGTGGCCCTATAATTAAATGAAAATTATCAGCCTCTAACGCACGTTCAACGGCAATTTTTTGACTCTCGTTCAAATTGTCAGATAAGATACTATGGTTAAGAGTTTTATTGGTTGGTTTCCCAATTCCAATTATAAAATCAAGAATTTTCTTATTGAATCCGGTTAACTGATTATTTTCAATTTTAGTAATAGTATCATCCAAGCGATTTAGAATAATATTAAAAATTTTAATTTCAACTTTATCCTCTGCTGAGAAGTTGGAGATATCATCTAAGTCTATTTCTATTTTAACACCATTACTATCATTATAACTGTCTATAACCCTCCCTATCTTTCCTTTTACTTTAAGAAGTGAACCCTGATCAAAATTATGATATTTAGGCAACTTAACCGTTAATACTTTCTCATTAGGTGTAACATTAATAACCATACCTGAAAAGGATTTATCTGGTTCCTTACTCCTTTCAAATTTAATAAATTTCCGGATATCAGAAACTAATTCATTATACTCAACAGATAATTCCAGATCAATCATAATTTATCACTTACACCCTTAACAATGTCTATGGGCAAGGGTTTGCTTCTCTCCCATACATCATTGAAAAATTTTGTAGCTTTCGAAACATCATGTTTCTTCCGGATAACTACACCTGCCTCGTAATTTACTTGTAAACCATTTCTAGTTAGATTAGCGGATGAAATAATAGCCACTTTAGAATCAACAATCAATAATTTAGCATGTAAATCATTATTAAACCTTAAAACAGCACCAATATTGTCATGTAGTACTCTTAGTTTATCTAAATCTGTGATGCCTGATTTTATATCCTCATCCCGCCAGTTAGTAATAACTTTAATATTCACTTTTTTATTAAAATTACTAAATTCAGTAGTCAAATAGGTAATCCAAGGAGAACAAACCAAAACTTCTCTTTTAGCTTCCGATAAACAACTGCGAATCTCACCGTAAACAGAATTCACCTCATCATGAGATGTAACAATAAAATCAAAATAATCATTACAATTCTTCAAATNNTTCTCCCTTTTTAAATTATTAATCTCATCTAAGAGCTCACTTCGATCAATCAATTCAGCCTGTAAATTAACGAAATTCTTATTAAAATCCTCCCTATCAACATTTAATAACTCATTCTCCATTTTCAGGGTTTTAATAGCCTCTTTACAACCCCGATACTCCCTAATCTTACGGACTAATTCTAATTTATCCTCAGAAACCTCCAATAAAAACACCCCACGTCAGTTAAATTAATAAATTTTACAACATATAATAAGATAAATGGTATTACTGATAATTTAAATGTATTATATCCTGTAAAAATCTTCATTCAAATTAATTTTTCATTTATAAAACTAATAAAAAAGAGGGGGAATATGAGAAAAATGTTAAGTAAAGAATTATTAGATGATTGTAAGTCGAAATGGCTTAAATTAAATAATATTGAGAAGTATAAATGGAGTTTAAAAGCTGAAGGCACTAAACTAAACGGTTACAATGCCTTCATGAATGATTGTATAGCAATAAAACAAACAGAAAAAACACAAAATAATGGAAAAAAGTGTATTAATAATTCAACAAACCAGATGCGATGGTTAGGGCTTTTTATGGGCAAACCATAAAAAAAAATTTTTAACTTAGCTAAATTATAAGAACTTAATATTTTTTCATCAAATCTATTCCATTAGCTGTTCAATTTCAAGTACAAATTTTTTGGCTCTATTCAATGAAGTTTCTGATTTAGATTTTTTAACTTCAGATGTCATATCATATTGGAAATAGGATCTTTTCTTCCTTTCAAGTTCAAGACTTTCAATTATTTCTCGAATTTTGCAATAGAATCTTTAACTTGTATTTTAGCTGATAATTTGATGAATTTACATTTTTCTCCTTCTGCTTCAAATTTGGCAATGATCTCAACACTATCTTCTGTCAAGCGTATGTCTAAGTTCTCTTTTTTTAACACCTAGGAGTTTTGTCTTAATTATTATACTCTTATCCTCTTCTATAATTTCGGGATTAATTGGATTTCTCTCTGATTCAAAAAACTTGAATATTCCTTTAATATATATCATCAAAATTTATATTCCTAATATCTCTTCTTCAGTGAATTCATCCATACCTAAATTTCCTTGTTGATCATAAATACTTCTTTTATTTCATTATCAGATAAAACAGCATAAGCTAAACTGAGTTTTTTAACATGAACCTTCATGTTACTTTGTACACTTCTAAACCATTAAATAATTGATCTCTATTAAATTTAGTTTTCAAACCTATTTTATCTCCAGCAATTGCTTTATCTACCTCATCATTATTTAAAATTATTTGAAGAGAAAGAACATCCTCTTCGAAAAATCCATTTGAAGTTTTATATCCTACTCTTTGTCCTGTTGATATACCATCTGTAAGGTCAACTCCTATTACATCTCTATTTTCAATATAAGTGAATATTTTTCCAATTGGTTTATAATGGGTTGGTATTTGTGGAATTATCCCAGTATTAAATAAAAGTTCACGGATAACCTTAGGTTCCCAGTGATTACGGAACAAGCCCTGTATCAAAATAAATAAATCCCAAGTAGTTATTAGACCAATATCATTTTCTAAAGCATCTTCAATCTGTTCTTTATTGAATGCATTAATATTATCTCTTTCTAAAGGCGGAATATCCCATTGATGATTAATTATCAAAATACCATTAANNCATTAACATCAAAACTATTCCATTCTTTTCTACGTCTGGATATATATTTAACTAATTGTGTTATGTAACTATCTTTAGTAAGAGTTGAAGGCCCTTTTACTTCCACTAAAAGTTTAATGGGATTATCACAAATTCTTAAATCTTCCTGTTTAACTTCTTCATCAATTAATTTATCAACATTAACAACTTTACTAAAACCAATCCATACAAGGAATTCTTCTACATTTTTAACTAATTCATCTCCAGTTTTAGTTAAAAGGCCATATAAAAAATTATATTTTTCTCTTTCATTATCAATTTGTTTATTTAATGATTTAATTTGATTATTTGCATTCTCGCTTATTTCACTTATTTGATTTTTATAACCTATTATAAGATCTAATTCATATTCTGATCTTCTAACCCATTCACCTTCCTGTATTTTTTGTGAGAAAGGAGTTTGTTTAGGTTTTACTCTTGGTTGAATTTTTTCTAGAGGTGTTCCACATTTGGTGCAATATTTGAGATCAGCAGGTAATTTAGTAAAACATTTAGGACAAATATTTTTAGTTTGGTTATTACGCGAGCCTTTATTAAAAAATCCACCTATCTCTTGTACAAAATCTTTTCCTGATTCTCGGAGAGATTCTATTGAATCATTAATAGGTTCATTAGACTTTGCATTTTTATTGCTTTCAATTTTTGTGCCACATTTAGTACAAAAACGTACATCTTTCGGAAGTGGAGTTGAACAATTTGGACAAATTGATTGATTTGGATTATTTACCATTTTTACACCTTTAAACAACAACAGTACCAGCATTAATTTTGTTAGCAGTATTATACGCATCATAAAGTCCATAAATCCAAAGTATTAAAGGTAAGAAGAAACCGATTCCAAATGTTACAATCGTAACAACAATTAAGATACCGTACAATACCATAAATAAGATTCCTTTAAGGATTTGACCGTTGTATATCTGACCAAGTCCTACCCAAACAAAAGATAATACAGCACTAATACCCGGATTTTTTTGAACAATAATTTGTTTTCCTGTTCCTGGTTGCCTTACCCCA
>PMNN01000229.1 GCA_003161815.1 Methanobacterium sp.
TTTTGTAAAAATTAAAAAAGTGTTTTTTAATTATTTGATTTCTTAATCATGAATAAGAAGAAAATTTTATTTATTCAATTTTGAGGGTAAATTTTATTAATTGAAGTTAGATCTAAATGAGAAAATTAATCTAATAAATTCTAATAAAAGCTTTTAAGATTATAGTTACACATTAGTATTATTTAAGGTTTAATTATAGATTTTATCTCAATTCCATTGGAGTTTATCTCGTAAGTTAAGAACTGGGTAGGTGTTTTAGTGCTTCTCATTTTTACTACATCCATAACTCTTTCCCGTCGGCCAGTGTATGGGTTTTCTCTTTTCATTAATTTTATTGCACCGTACACAGAGTATAAAGCGTTTTCATTAAATTCTTGTGAAGTGGCGCTGTCGAGTATGGTTAAAGTGGTGATGTTCCGGTTTTTTAATTCATAAACTAGGAGGTCTAGACGTGCCCGGAATTCATAGGGAGTTAATTTAGCGGTGTAGTTACCCAGGTTATCAATCACTACAGCTTGTATATTCTCAGGTAGGTTTTCGAGTAGTTTGGTGAAACTTCCCTTCATAGATTCGATTTCTATTTTAACTTCAGCTTCTGTAAGTTCAGCTCTTACCCCTCCAAGCTCGATAAATTTTAGTAATCCTTCTTCAACATAATGGGGTATATCCCATCCAAAGGCACTGCTTTGGGTGTAGAGATCCTCGGCATCTTCTTCTGTGGTTATATATACTGTTTTAAGTTTCTGTAAACAGCAGTTATAAGCGAATTGTAATCCGAATATGGTTTTACCTGAACCTGCATCTCCGGTTATTAGAAGGGTTCTTCCTGTGGGAAATCCTCCTGTAAATTCATCAATTCCTTTAATTCCTGTTTTAATTCTTTCCATTAATATTCCAACCTCTTTATAAACATTTATGATGATTATGTAAATTTATTTATTCTTTGGTTAAATAAATCATTTTTTTAATGAGATCAATTATTATTAAAAAATTTTTATAACGAACTAATAATTCGGTTTTTATTGTTTAAATGTGAATTCGAATTGGCAGGACCCTGCATTATCTGCCATACAATGGTTTTGTTCCACGTTACCTTCCAGATTAGTCCAGGTAAAGCTGCGTATAATAATAGCTCGGCATATCAAACAGAACATGGGACTGGTTTCAGCTTCAATCCAGGGGCAGTTAAGGAATTTAAGATATTCATGACCATTTATTACTTCTCTTTCAGCTTCGATTCCTAAATTTGAGAGGAATTCTGATAACCATGATAGATAACATTGGAAAACGTTACTAGGGATTCTTTCTCCACTATTATTAATTAAACAATTTTCTAGATCAACCTGAAATTGATGATGCATATTTTTCTCGAAGCGATCAGTAAAGTTTTTAGCAATACTGTTACGAATTTGTGGAGGGATGTTAGATGCAAATACGGGTAGAGCACTTAAAACAAAACTAGAAAGTTCACCCCTAGCCTTTTCTTTCAATAATTCTTCTCTTTCTTTTTCAGCTTTTTTACGTTCAGTAATATCCCTAAAGACTAAAGCCACCCCAATAACACCGCCATTTTCATCTCTAATAGGGGCACTGCTGTCATCTATGGGTAAAGCAGTACCATCCTTAGTTATCAATAAGGTGGGATCACTCAACTCAATAATCATATCTTTTTGCAGGATCTTAGTTACCGGATCTTCTAAGGGAAGACCAGAATCCTCATTTATTAATTGGAAAACATCGTTAAGGCTTTTACCGATGGCTTCCTCTTGACTCCAACCAGTAACTTCGCGAGCAACAGGATTCATGAATATGATGTCACCCTTTTTATCAGTAGCTATTACAGCATCACCGATACTTTCAAGTGTAGTTGAAAGCCATTTCTCGCTTTCTTTAAGTTTACGTTCCATCTTATTCTTGTAGATGGCGATTTCAACTGCACTATGCAGTTCCCTATCTTCGAAGGGTTTTATAATGTAACCAAATGGTTCAGTTATTTTAGCTCTTTTTAAGGTTTCCTCATCGGAGTAGGCGGTTAAGTATAATACTGGTGTGTCAAATTGGTCATGAATCTTCTGGGCAGCTTCTATACCATCCATTTCGCCTTTGAGTACTATGTCCATTAGAACTAGATCCACTTGATTCTTCTTCACTAATTCTATAGCCTCCTCTCCTGAGGGGGTAATTGCAGTAACTTCATATCCCAAGCTTTCAGCTCGGTGTTTTATATCCATAGCCACTATGCTCTCATCTTCTACTACTAGAAGTTTTATTTTAGACATTTCTTGTTACCTTTATAATTATTTGTAATCACTAATTATTAAGTTATTCCCATTGGTTTATTAGTTAATTTAACTCTTATGAATGTATTCATAGATTTTCAAGGCTAAATTCTGGTTTATACTCTTCACCTGAGAAATTTCATCTATATTTGATTCTTTTATTTTTTGAAGACTGCCGAAATGTTTTAATAATAAAATCTTCCTTTTAGGTCCCACTCCATTGATATGGTCTAATAAAGAATCTTTAACCTCTTTGGATCTTAGTTTTTTATGGTAATTAATTGCAAAACGGTGTGCTTCATCTCTAATTCTCTGAAGTAAATGCAGTGCCTTGGAGTCGGGAGGTAAAATAATGGGAGTTGAAACATCCGGTATAAATATGTGTTCAAATTCCTTGGCAAGTCCAATAACTGGAATATTAGTTAAATTTAATAATTTTAAAACTGTTAAAGCCACATTAAGCTGGCCTTTACCACCATCCACCACTATAAGATCTGGTCGTCTGGAGTCTAAAACTTTAAGATTAGGATCTTCCTGAGTCTCCTCTTCATCATGCACTAATTTCTTGTATCTCCGCATTAAAACTTCTTTCATCATAGCATAGTCATCAGGACCGGTTGTTTCTATTTTATATCTTCTATAATTATTTTTTTTAGGTGAACCATCTTCAAATACCACCATACTTGCCACGGCATTTTTACCGCTTATATTAGAGATGTCAAAAGCCTCTATCCGTCGGGGAATTTTAGGTATTCCCAGATAGGTTTTCAAATCCAGGAGAGCTCCTTTAACCTCTTTTTGATGATTACGGATTATATCAGCATTTTTAACTACCATTCTAATTAATCTATATTCCATTCCTTCCTCCGGAACTTTAATGGTTACATCATCATCTGATTTCTCCTTAAGCCAATCCACTATCAATTCTTCGTCTTCAACATGATATTGTAGTATCAACTCAGAAGGAACTTGCCGGGGGCCAGTATAATACTGTTTAAGAAAGGCTGATAAAACCTTATCAGGGGAGGTTCTCTGCACGAAACTCATTAAAAAATCATTTTTACCCGTGATTTTACCATCACGAACTGAGAAAACAACTACTGTTGCGAAATCCTCATTTAATGAGCAGGCTATTACATCCTGTTCTAATTGACGGTTAAACTCCATTTTCTGCCGTTCCAATATTGCTTTTATGGAGTCAATTTGATCTCTTAAAACCGCTGCTTTTTCAAATTCATGGTTTGCTGCAGCTTCCGTCATCATTTTAATCTGTATACCTATGATGTCGTCATATTTACCTTGGAAGAATAAATTTGCTTTATCAACTAGTTGTTGATAATCTTTGATACTTATCTTATTATTACAGGGTGCTACGCAAAGGTTTATTTGGTAGTTGAGGCAGGGTCCGTTCATATTTTTACATTCCCTGATCTTGAAGAGTGATTTCAGGAATTTCAGCATTCTTCTTAACGCGTAGACGTCTGTAAATGGTCCGTAATAGTATGAACCGTCATTTGTCATTCTCCTGGTTATTAGAATTCTTGGATACGTTTCTTTGGTTATTTTAATATAAGGGTATCTTTTATCATCCTTTAAACGAATGTTATAACGGGGTAAATATTTTTTAATGAGATTGGACTCTAGGATGAGTGCTTCTTTTTCAGTGTCTGTTACAATATATTCTAGAGAGTGAAATTGCTTCATCATGGCTGTGGTTTTAGGTGAGTCTAATTCATCCTTAAAGTAGGATCTAACCCTTATCTTCAGTGATTTAGCCTTTCCCACGTAGAGTACTTTATCTTCAGAATCTCGCATGAGATAAATACCGGGTTTATCAGGCAGGTCTTCTGGATAATTTTGTTGATCCAATATTTTTTTATTCTCCTATTGAGCTGAAATTGATTTTAAACAAAAACTAATTTGTTTAATCGTATTTTTAAGGTAGTTGAGTTTTAATATCTGTTAAAAAAATAGTAATTTATTCTTTTTTTTATAATTAGCAGTAGTTTTATATGTTAGAATCTTATATATTATTAATGTTTATTTCTTAAAAGTATTACACTATAAATTAATAATATTAAGTTAATATAACTATTTATATTAACCTTTTTTTAAAAAGAGGGATTTCAATAAAAATGAACAGTTTTAAAATTATATCAGACTATAAACCATTAGGGGACCAACCACAAGCCATAAAATCTCTAAGCAATGGATTAAAAAATGGTTTGAAACATCAAACATTATTAGGAATAACTGGTTCTGGCAAAACCTTCACCATGGCTAATGTAATCCAGGAAGTGCAGAAACCCACCCTAGTCATGTCACACAATAAAACCCTGGCATCTCAATTATACGAGGAATTTAAGGAATTATTTCCAAATAATGCAGTAGAGTACTTCGTAAGTTACTATGATTATTATCAACCCGAAGCCTATCTACCTCACTCAGATACTTACATCGACAAGGAAGCTTCCATTAATGATGAAATAGATATGATGCGCCACTCAGCCACCCAATCCTTACTCACCCGAGATGATGTTATTGTAGTCTCCAGTGTAAGCTGCATCTATGGTATTGGATCTCCACAGGAATATGGAGGTGAAGTATTAAGCCTAAACGTGGGTGAACAGATGGATCGGGAGGTTATACTAGGTCAACTAGTTAAAATGCAGTATGAAAGAAATGATATAGATTTCAGCCGAGGTAAATTCCGAGTTAGAGGAGATGTTATAGATATCTACCCGGCTCATGGGAAAACTGCACTACGCGTAGAGTTATTCGGAGATGAAATAGAAGCAATATCCACCATCGACCCACTAAAGAGAACCGTCCGGAGGAGTATGGATCACGTCACAATCTTCCCAGCTAAACACTTCATGATTGCAGAATCCAAACTCAAAAAAGCCTTACATAATATTGAATTGGAATTAGAGGATAGACTCACCATTCTAACTGCACAGAATAAATTAGTAGAAGCGCAGAGGCTGGAGCAGAGAACCAAGTTTGATATGGAGATGTTAAAGGAGATGGGTTACTGCCCGGGTATTGAAAACTATTCAATGCACCTTTCCGGCAGGAAATGGGGTGAAACACCATATACGTTACTGAAATATTTCCCTGATGATTATTTAACAATAATAGATGAAAGTCACGTCACTGTTCCCCAGATAGGGGGAATGTATGCGGGTGATAAGGCTCGTAAGGACTCTCTGGTGGATTATGGTTTCAGGTTACCCTCCGCTCGAGAGAATCGTCCCCTTAATTTCCAAGAGTTTGAAACTCTCCAAAAACAAGTCATATACGTATCAGCCACACCCGCTAAGTATGAATTGGGTGTAAGTCAAAATGTGGTGCAGCAAATTATAAGGCCAACTGGATTAGTGGATCCCATGGTGATTGTAAAGCCAGTGCAAGGGCAGGTGGATCATCTCCTAGGAGAGATACGTAAAAGAGTGAAGGATAATCAACGGATTCTTATAACCACTCTAACCAAGAAAATGGCGGAGGATCTTACAGATTACTACGCTAGGGTGGGTGTTAAAGTTAGATATCTGCATTCAGAGATAAGCACCCTCGATAGGATTGATATTATTGATGATCTTCGTAGAGGTGAATTCGATTGCCTAGTGGGAGTTAACCTTTTAAGGGAGGGTTTAGACCTTCCTGAAGTATCATTAGTGGGAATTCTAGATGCGGATAAGGAGGGATTCTTACGCTCGCAGACTTCTCTTATACAAACTATTGGCCGTGCCGCGCGTAACGTGGATGGACAAGTAATCATGTATGCTGATGAGATAACAGAATCAGTGAGTAGTGCGGTGGATATAACTAACCGAAGACGGGAAATGCAGATAGCCTATAATATGGAGCATGGAATTACTCCTCGTACTATTGTGAAAACTCTTAAAGAGAAAACTAAGAAAGAGGATGTAATCCTAACTGATGATTTAGAGGATATGCACCCAGATGAAGTGCATCTCATCATTAAAGACTTGAAACAGGAAATGAAGAAAGCAGCAACTAAACTTGATTTTGAAAACGCAGCTAGATTGAGGGATAGAATCTTAGTTTTAGAAGGAGCATCAAAATAAATGATTAAGAAAGGAAATATTGTTATAAAAGGCGCGCGTGAACATAATCTAAATAATATTGATTTAACTATACCAAGGGATAAATTTGTCGTGATTACAGGAATCAGTGGTTCTGGGAAATCATCCCTAGCATTTGACACCATATACGCGGAGGGGCAGCGTAGATATGTTGAATCACTCTCAGCTTATGCTAGGCAGTTTTTAGGGCAGATGAAGAAGCCTGAATTGGATTATATCGAAGGATTGTCCCCGGCGATATCTATAGATCAGAAAACCACTAAAATGAATCCTAGATCTACAGTAGGCACTGTAACTGAGATATATGATTATTTACGTCTTTTATTTGCAAGGATTGGTGTACCCCACTGCTATCAATGTGGTGAAGAGATAAGTCAGCAAACAGCCGGGCAAATAGTGGACAGTATCCTAAAGGATGAGGAAGGAACTAAAATACAAGTATTAGCTCCAGTAGTTAATGATCGTAAAGGAGAACATCATAAAATATTTCAGGACCTTATTAAGAAAGGATTTATAAGAGTCAGAGTAGATGGTACTGTTTCAAGTTTAGATGATGAATTCAACTTGGATAAGAATCGTAAACACACTATTGAAGTGATTGTAGATAGATTAGCATTAAGATATGACCGTGACTTTAAAAGAAGATTAGCAGATAGTGTAGAAACCGCCCTAGAATTAGGAGAAGGATTAGTTATAATATTATACGGTGATAATCGGGAGAAAGTGTTCAGTGAACACTTCGCATGTACTAAATGTGACATAAATTTTGAAGAAATCAGCCCTAGAATGTTCTCATTCAACAGTCCACATGGAGCCTGCCCCGAGTGCAATGGTTTGGGCAGTAAACTTGAAATAGACGCTGACTTAGTGGTTCCAGATGCTAATCTCACACTTAATGAGGGAGCTATCCTACCCTGGAGTAAATCAAAAAAAAAGGATAATTACTATCATCAGATGCTTCAGGCGCTAGCTGATCATTACGGATTTAGCATGGACATACCCTTCCATGAATTACCCGGTAAATATCAGAATATGATACTTTACGGATCCCCGGAAAAAATTCAATTTATCTTCAGCAGAAAAGGCAGGCAGCATCGTGTTAATCGTCGCTTTGAAGGAGTGATTACACGGATGGAACGCATTTATATGGAGACTAAATCCAATTATATGAGAAGCTATATTAACAAGTTCATGAGTGACCGTAATTGCCCTGTATGCAGTGGAACACGACTACGACCTGAGAGTCGATCAGTAACCATCGGTGATAAAACCATATCACAAATAGTGGAGATGCCCATTAAAGAGTCTAAAAAATTCTTTGAAGACTTAGAATTAAGTGATATGCATCATTATATTGCCCGAGAGATTTTAAAAGAGGTTAAGGAGCGACTTAAATTTTTAGTCGATGTAGGATTAGATTACATCACCATGGACCGATCCTCAGGAACCTTATCAGGAGGGGAAGCCCAGAGAATACGATTAGCAACTCAGATTGGATCAGGCTTAGTAGGTGTACTCTATATTTTAGATGAACCCAGCATTGGATTACATCAACGGGATAACGCCAGGTTAATAGAAACACTTAAAAGATTAAGAGACATTGGAAATACTCTCATAGTAGTAGAGCATGATGAGGAAACTATAATGTCAGCTGATCACGTAGTAGATATTGGTCCAGGTGCTGGAGAACACGGCGGGAATATTATAGCATCAGGAACACCTCAAGAGATAATGGATAATCCTGAATCCATAACTGGAAGATATTTATCACGTAGAGAAACCATCAGAGTACCAAATGAACGTAAAAAATCAAATGGATATTCAGTCACCGTTAAAGGAGCCCGACATAATAATCTAAAAAATATTGATGTAACATTTCCACTAGGAGTTTTCACATGCATAACCGGCGTTTCCGGGTCGGGTAAAAGCACACTCATAAATGATGTACTATACAAGGGATTATATGGAAAAATAAATCATAAAAACCTTCTTGGCGGAAAACATGATGATATACTGGGTTATGATAATTTGGATAAAGTAATCATCATTGATCAATCCCCGATAGGACGTACCCCACGCTCCAATCCCGCGACTTATACTGGATTATTCACATATATAAGAGAAATATTATCTCAAACACCTACATCTAAAAAACGTGGATATAAACCTGGTAGATTCAGTTTCAATGTTAAAGGCGGGCGTTGTGAAGCATGCAGTGGTGATGGGATAATTAAAATTGAGATGCACTTTTTAGCGGATGTCTATGTCCCATGTGAAGTATGTGAAGGAAAACGGTACAATAGGGAAACCCTGGATGTACGTTATAAAAATAAGAATATTTCTGAAGTCTTAAATATGACTGTAGAGGAAGCGTTAGAATTCTTCAAGAACATTCCCCGTATACATAAAAAACTTAAAACCTTAGATGATGTTGGTTTAGGTTACATTAAACTAGGACAGCCAGCCACCACTCTATCAGGTGGTGAAGCTCAGCGAGTGAAGCTTTCCAAGGAACTCAGCCGCCAGAGCACTGGTAAAACATTATACATACTAGATGAACCCACAACCGGATTGCATTTCGCTGACATTAAAAAGCTTTTACATGTACTGGAAAGACTGCGTGACTCGGGGAATACCGTGATAGTCATCGAA
>PMNN01000161.1 GCA_003161815.1 Methanobacterium sp.
GGAGATTTTAGAAGAAGAATAGAAGTTATGCGTGATCAAAGAATTGGAACTGGCGGTTTGGCTTATCTATTTATGGTTGCTATAATAACTTTTGCTTGTATAACTACCATCCCCTCAGCTATTATATTTCCCATCCTTTTTATATCTGAAATATCGGCCAAAATAGGATTAATAACTTGTTGCACATTCTCCAAACCATTTGAAGATGGAACTGGAAGATTTTTTATAAATGCTATGAATAAGAAAATGCTCATTTTAATCCTTATAATAACGTTAGTCATCGGATTTTTAACCCTTAAAACTGTAGGAATTCTGGGAATAATTGGAGGGTTATTTGGTGGGATCATTATTGCTTTAGTAGCACGTAGAAATTTTGAAAAGTCCNNCAAGGATAACTACACATGTATGTCTAACAGCAAGAGCTTTTGGTGCTTCTAAAGTTATTTTAAGTGGGGATGAAGATACTAAACTTATAGAAAATGTCAGGGACGTGACAGAACGCTGGGGAGGCAAATTTAAAATTGAATACCAAAATAATTGGGAGAATTTTCTGGAAGATTGGAAAAAGAAAAATGTTGATGTAATTCATCTCACAATGTACGGCGAACCTGTTCAGGATGTCATAAAGGAAGTAAAAGAATCAATTAAAGATAAACTGATAGTGGTGGGAGGATCAAGAGTTCCAGGCAAAGTTTACAGAGAAGCTAATTGGAATGTTTCCGTAACTACGCAACCACATTCAGAAGTTTCAGCACTATCCATATTCCTGCACATGTTTTTCGAAGGAAAAGAATTAACTAATAACTTTGAAGGAGGAAAATTAAAGATTCTACCCAGTGCAAAAGGTAAAATCATAATCAATTCCGATGAAAACTAAAAAATTTTATTAATTTTAAAAGCTAAACTTTAATCCTTATAATCTTGTCATCTCCAGTTTGAGGTATACCTCTACCATCCTGGTTAGAAGTGGAAATGTAAAGATATCCATCATGTGCTACAACATCCCTCAATCTTCCATAATTAGTGAAAAGTTCACTTTCACCAATAACGGTTTTACCATCACTAGATAAATTTAATACTCTAAGTTGATTACCTCTGAGTCCTGCTACATAGAGATGGTTCTGATAAAATGCANNCCATAGTTTCCGCCCTTTGTTATAATGTTAATCTCATCATCCATGACATTTCCATTTTCAGATTCATATAAAATCCCGTTAGTCGGATTCCAGGCTAATCCCTGCGGATCTCGGTGACCATAACTATAAACATAGTTTCCAAATGGATTATCATTAGGAACGGAGCCATCCGGGTTAAGGCGGAGTATTTTTCCTCCCAAAGAATTGACGTCTTGAGCGGAATTAGGGTTATTAGCGTCGCCAGTAGTTGCATATAATTTACCATCCGGTCCAAATTTAAGTCTACCCCCGTTATGGATGGATCCTCCCGGAATATTATCTAAAAGTATAGTTTCATTACTAATTTTATCATTATTGAAGACGAATCGAGATATTCGATTAACATCACTATTGTGAGTGTAGTAAACGTAGATATATTTATTTTGAGTGAAATTAGGGTCTATTGCTATCCCTAAAAGTCCGGATTCAATACCCGGACTTTGACTTACATTTATATTGCCTACCACTTTTACTGTAGANNATTGTTCTCGAGGATATCAACTCTTCCAACCCTCTCAGTGAATATCATGGTGTCATTTGGGAGAAAATCAATAGACCATGGTACATCAAGATTTTGGGCTAAAATTACAGGGGTTGTGCTCTGCGGTGCTATTTGCGAGGTTTTAGAATATAAAGTAAATGCTAAAAAACCTGCTAGAATTAGAATAATAACTACTGACCAAATTATAATAGTTCTATTTTTCATTCTTAATTTCCATAATAATTTATAGTATTAATTCTATTTCAAATTTTTCTTTTTTTACAAATTTGAAATGAAAAGAATGATTCAGCATTAAGTTCAAATAAATAAACAGTCAAAAATATTTAATCAGTTGTAATTGAATTTCCGATATATTATTATGGATGTGGGTGCAATAAATGTTGAAAATACTTAAAAATATAGTTTTGCAGGATCGATTAACTAAAATAAGAAATGTAAATATAGATGGTGTCCATTTTAAGGCGGGATTAGTTGAAATAGGTAGATTGATTGGATATGAATTCGCATCCCACATGGATATTAGGGAGGTGACGGTTAAAACTCCTCTAGGTATTGCTAATGGAATTAAAATAAACGACACTGAAAATGTAGTTTTGGTAGCAGTTTTGAGGGCTGCTATTCCAATGGTTGAGGGTATTATGAGTGTTTTCAGCAAAGCCCAATATGGTATGGTAGGCGCTTGGCGTGAAAAGGAACCTCCATTCAAGGCTGAGGTAGGATATCTTAAAATACCTGATATCAATGACAAAATAGTTATTATAGCTGATCCCATGCTTGCCACTGGTAACACTATGAATACTATTATCGAAGAGATGAAAAAACGAGGAAATCCCAGTAGATTAGCCATTTTCAATGTAATATCCACAGAAGAGGGTGTAGAAAAAGTTTTAGAAAACCATTCTGAAGTGGAGATTTATACATGTTCCATTGAAAATGAGCTTAAGGAAGGATATATTATTCCAGGTCTGGGAGATGCTGGTGACATTGCCTTTGGAAAACCTATTGATTAAAAAAAATCATTTATATTTTAGAGTCTAAGTAAAATTTATAATATTAATATAATGATTCTCCATGAGCCACAGCAACAATACCAGGGATACCGTTGACATGGAGTTTATATATAGCCTCCATACCCTCTTCTTTAAATGCAACAATTTTCTTTGAAATTAATTTACTTGATAAAAGCGCTGCAGCCGGAGGAGTTACTACAAAAACTGATTTATACTTATTTAGAGCTTCAATGGTATCTTTACTTAATGAACCTTTACCAATATGTATTTTAACTCCAGCTTTTGAAATAAATGGGATATTTTCCTCTATATCTTCTTTATTGCTAGTGGTAGGAGATATTCCCGCCTGACTCACCGCAGTGTGCATTATGACAGCACCTTGAAGATTTATTATATTTTCTCCAGCTTTAATTGATTTAACTAATTTAGGGAGTGCAGCATCTCTTCCAGTATATATATTACCATAAACAGCGATTTTATCTCCAACATGAAGATTATTTACTGTTTCATCATTTATGGGTGTTTTAATTATTTTCAGGGTATCCATATTCATCCTACTCAGATTTTATCGTATTTCACGAAGATCTGTTAAAAACGATTTTATATGCTCTTTTTTGAGATGCGGCATCACAATAATCCGAATTGCTTGAGGATATGATGATATGGACACTGCCCATCCTCTTTCATCCAATCGGTCTGCAATCTGCCATACAGTCATATCTTTGGAATTAAAGGCTACAATATTAAGCTGAGGTTCAGTTACAAGCTGAAATCCTGATTCCTTTACACCTTTAGCCAGAAATTCGGTGAGCTCCATACATTCTTCTGCCACCTTACTGTAACCATTTCTTCCAAGATATTTCATTAATGCCCAAGTCGCAGCTGTT
>PMNN01000131.1 GCA_003161815.1 Methanobacterium sp.
GGTGGAATGGAGATTCAAGTCACCCCACTGGGAACGATGGTGGTGGTTTATGCAGAACGTCCGGGTATGGTTATTGGAAGAGGCGGGAAAACCGTCCGTAACATAACTCAGAATCTTAAATTACACTATGACTTGGAAAACCCTCAAGTAGAGGTTAANNNNAAATGTGGAGAACCCGCTACCCGTTATGTGAGGGTAGGATTTGCTACAGTTCAACTTAAACCAGGTGTTCTAGGGATTTATGTTAGAATTATGCCTCCAGGCATTGTTTTACCTGACAAAATAGATATTCTAAAAGTTGAAATTGAAGAAAGCTCTGTTGATACTATAGTAAAGAATATTGATGAAGAATCTACTAGTTCTGTCGCTGAAAAAGCCGAANNATCTGTGGAATCAGAGAACGATACTCATTCAAAAGAAATCCGAAAAGCATCTGAAGATGAAAATAACAAAGAAGAGGCTAAAATAGAAGAAATTAAAGAATCTGATTCTGAAGAACCATCTAATGGATCAAATACTGAATCAAAACTTGAATCAAAAAAAGAAACTTCAGATTAAATGAATCGAAGGTTAATTGTATTAAATCGGATTCACAATTATTAAAAAAAGGATGTAAAAAAAAATGGTAATACTAAGAAGTAAAGAAATTAGGGCAATGGAGATATCGGAAATCCAGAAGAAACTGGATGAGCTCAAGGCGGAACATTCAAAAAATATTTCAAAAAATGCTGCTGCTGGGGTTTATGAGAATTCAGGTAAAATTAAAGAACTCAGAAGAACCATTGCTCGCGTTCTTACCATAATTAATGAAAAAACGAAGGAGAACTAAAATNNGATGAGCACGATATCGATATAAAAGAACTGACAAAGGAACTAAAAAATAAATGTGCTTGTGGGGGAACTGCTAAGAATAGCCAAATTGAACTTCAAGGGGATCATAAAAGGAAAGTCAAGGAAGTTCTAGCAAATATGGGCTTTTCCTCGGAAACAATTGAAATCAAAGATAGGGATGAAAGAAGAGGTAGAAAGAGACGTTAAAAATAAATCTTGAATCTCATTTCATTTTGAATTTGACCATTTATTTATATTTAAATCATGATTAATCCACAGAACATATTCCGGCACGAGTTTATAGGGCTACAAGTTGAAGTCGCCGATAGTTCCCATGAGGGATTTAAAGAAATAAAAGGAAAAATTGTCGACGAAACCAAAAATACCATTAAAATAGAGGATGATGAAGGAAATGAAAAAATCATTCCTAAAAAGGTGGTAACTCTACATTTTAATTTACCTGATGGTACTAAAATCGAAATTGATGGTAAAATTATCGTCGCCCGTCCCGAAGATAGGATAAAGAAAAGATTTAGAAAACATTGATTACAAACAATGATTTTTATGGATTCAATAAAAGTAATGAAAATGATTAAAATTTAATTTGAATAGTTAATGTGGTGATATTAAATGATTGGCATTGACGTTACAGAACCAAAAACAAAATGTGATGATCCAAATTGTCCTTTTCATGGAAGTCTACCAGTACGTGGACAGATATTAGAAGGAATAGTAACCAGTAATAGGGCTGAAAGGACTATCACGGTAGAAAGAAGTTTCTATAAATTCATCAGTAAATATGAAAGATATGAAAAAAGAAAATCGAAGATAAATGCACATAAACCCGACTGTATAAATATAAATATCGGTGATGCTGTGAAAATCGCAGAATGCAGATCTCTAAGTAAAACTAAACATTTTGTAGTGGTAGAAGTTAAGGGAGATAAAAAATGAAGGCCATTACATCTAACGTTGCAAAATCACTGCCTATAGGTGCTAGATTACAGTGTGTGGATAACACCGGCGCTAGAGAAGTAGAAATAATATCTGTTAAAGGATATAAGGGTGTTAGACGAAGATTGGCCAGTGCAGGTGTAGGTGACATGATCGTTATCTCTGTTAAAAAGGGTAATGTAGAAATGAGGAGAGAAGTCACCACTGCAGTAGTAGTTAGACAAAAAAAAGAATATAAAAGAGCAGATGGTCTTAGAGTAAAATTTGAAGATAACGCAGCAGTAATAATAAATCCTGAAGGAGCTATTAAAGGTTCTGAAATAAGAGGGCCGGTGGCTAAAGAAGCAGCTGATCGATGGCCCGCGATAGGAAGTGCTGCCAGTATAATAGTTTAGAATGATTAGAAGTTCATTCGGAAAATATTTTATTATAGTTACTAAATTTAAGGTGATTTAATATGTCAAAACAGCCAAGAAAACAGAGAAAATTCCGCTTTAACGCACCTTTACATGTGCGTCATAAATTAATGAGCGCTAATCTCTCTGAAGAACTTAGGGAAAGATATGGAATTAGATCTCTTCCAGTGAAATCCGGTGATACAGTAGAGGTTATGCGGGGAGATTTCAGGGAACATGAAGGAAAAGTGGAAAAAGTAGACCTTAAAAACTATCGTCTTACGATTGAAGGTGTTTCAGTACAGAAACCTGATGGAAATCAAGTTTATCATTCAGTCCATCCTTCAAATATAATGATAGTTGATCTAGATCTGGAAGATGAAGAAAGAAACGAACTTATAGAGAGGAAGGGATAAAATGGCCATAATGGGATCAAGAAAACATCTTAAACGATATAAAGCTCCAGAAAACTGGCCAATTCACCCCAAAGAATATACATGGACGGTTAAAACTAACCCTGGACCTCACCCTTTAGATGAATCAATGCCTCTCTTAATTATAGTGAGGGATGTACTACAATTAGCAGACACGGCTAGAGAAGCTAAAATAATTATAAATAAGGGATCTATTCTAATAGATGGGCGAGTCAGGAAAGATTACAAGTTTCCAGTGGGATTCATGGACGTAATCGAAATACCAAAATCTGGGAAAGTATACCGAGTACTTCCAGATGAAAAAGGACGACTAATACTCCACCCCATATCCAAAGAAAACAAAGAATTCAAACTATGCCGTATAGAAAATAAAACCACAATCAAAGATGGTAAAACGCAATTAAATCTCCATGACGGTCGAAACTGCCTAACAGAGGATGAATATAAACCAGCTGATGTGATAATGCTCAAAATTCCTGAACAAGAAATTCAGGATCACATAAAATTTGAAAACGGTACACTCGGTCTTATAACTGGCGGAAAACATATTGGAGAAATTGGTAGCATTAAGGAAATCACTATTACTAAATCATCCATGCCAAACACTGTGATTATAGAAGGTGAAGGAAAAACATTCCAAACACTCAAAGACTATGTTTTTGTGTTAGGCAAGGAAAAACCTATGATTTCACTTCCAGGAGGCTCTTAAAATGAATCCTATGGAAGAAGTGAAGATAGCTAAAGCTACCATAAATATTGGTGTAGGTGAAGGCGGTGAAAAACTTGCTAAAGCAGAAAAACTCTTAACCAATATCACCAATCAGAAACCAGTTCGTACTTATTCTAAAGTTACTAATCCCGAATTCGGCATTAGAAGAGGCCAACCCATAGCTTGTAAAGTCACTTTAAGAAATGAAAAAGCAGTTAATGCTGTTAAATTGATTTTAGATGGTGTGGGCAACAGACTTAAATCTAGCCAATTCGACTCTCAAGGTAACGTCTCGTTCGGAATAGAAGAACACATAGAAATCCCAGGAATGCGGTATGATCCGGATATAGGAATATTTGGGATGAATATTTCAGTAACCTTTGAAAAACCAGGTTATAGAATAAAAAGAAGGAAAATTCAACGTAAAAAAGTTCCCACAAAACACCAGGTCGCCTCTGAGGAGACCATGGAGTTTATGCAGGAAAAATTCCAAATTAAGATAGAATAGGGTGATAAATTGCCAAGAAAATATGGAAA
>PMNN01000123.1 GCA_003161815.1 Methanobacterium sp.
TTTAAGATGTTCCCACTTTTAACTGTCTCTGTGGTGTTAACGGGGCTGGTTACTGTTTTAAGGGTTACTGGTGTGTTTAATCCTTTGTTAATGTTCAACAAGTTAGCTGTGATTAATTGCAGGAATTGTGGCATAGTAACCTGATGTGTGGAGATTGTTACATAATTTGGTAACCGATGATTAGTCTGCACAAAATTAGTTACACTGGCTGCTGCTGTGTTAATCTGACTTTTCGTGAAACTAGGCTGAGTAGTTGTAGTTGCTGGTGATCCAGCTGCCTGTGTCGTCGTTGTTTTTGCAGCTGTGGTTAGATTAGTGCTGGTNNTTAATTATACCGCCTCCATGTCCTATAGATTCAAAAAGGATTCACTTTTGAGAATCTTCAGGACTTAAGCAACTATCAATTAATTATCACTTATAAAGGTTCCGGTTTTAAACTGGGAAAAAGAGCGTTTCAGAGCTCTTTTGAAGAATTAAGCCCTTTTTAAAAGAGATTGAGATAACTAATAATCACTTATATTCTAATGATTCTTTTTTTAACTAATTAAACCCCTATTTAGTCCTTTTTTACTTAATAATTATCATTATACCAGTTTGCCAGAGAATATAATTATATAAATTCCTCATAATCCATTCATTCAACATATTTACTTTAAAAAAACCTTAATATGATTAATTTTTGAATTTAAAGAGTTTTAAAAGAATATTTTACGATTTAACTAGATAATAACTGTAAATCTAGAATCTCATCTAAAATAATAAACCCAACCAATAATGAGAAAAAACTACTAAAAAACACTTATAAACCATCATGAAACAGTTTACCCACAAAAAATTGATTTACAAACTTAAGAGAAAAAAAATATTCAAATGACAAAAAAAAATATTCGTAGAAGTTCTAAAGAAATTAAGACAAATTTTTTTTTTATATTCAAAAATTTGTAATCAATGCACTCTGGAGGTTTGACATATTTTAGCATCGATTTATATTTTAAATTAAAAAAAAGCTTATTGTTTAGAATTTGATGGGATGATATAAAATTTAAAAAAAAATAGAAGAAAAACCTATTGAAATTTTTTTAGCTCCGCATATTATTATTTATTATTATTTAACGTGTGATGTTTTTGGTGATGTTGTTACTTTGGTTGTATTTTGTAATGTTACACGTTGTATTGTAAAATGATTTATTCCAATTGTTGTCGGTTTTGTTCCAAGTTTGGTTTCCGGTCTTGTTCTGAGTTGTGTTTAGAATTTTTGCTGTTAGATTTACCTGATGATTGAGTAGTGATTCTTTAGCTGCGAAAATTTTTATTATTTTATCCGCATTTTTTGTGGGGTGTTTTATATAGAGTGTTATATCCGCATTCAGTTTGATTGCTTGATTTTTGAACTCTTTTAAAGCTATTAGTAACCCTTTATCTTTAGTATTTTTATATGTTGTAGTTAAATTACCAATCTTCGCCTCTAAATTTGTTAGATTAGTTTGTATCCCATTTAACTTCGCTAATTGAGATGTTGTTAAGTTGGTGGTATTTGTGGTGTTAGCTGCAAATATAGGTGTAGCGCTTGACAACATAAAAAGCACAAATACCCCAGCTATTAATTCCTTTCGCATTTTTTTGCCTCCGATTATCTAATAGAATTAGTTAAACGAACTAATTCAAATTATTTTTAAATCATTACTACATATAAACGTTTGGTAATTAAATGGAGAAAAGAACCCAATTTAAGCTAATTTTATCATTTAAAGCTCATTATGAAGTTATAATATCGTCAATTGAAGGATAATTTTTATCCATTCTATTTTTCACTAAAAATTAAATAATAGAACCCTATTCACTTAACAAAATCTTAATCAATGGTTTTAGCTCTTTGAAATAATTTAAGTAATTATAAAAATAGACATGCGCAGATTTATTTAGGTCAAAGAAATGTTAATAATAATATTAATGATAAAAAAGATTATTATTAGTTAGTATATTCAATTTTAACCTAGTTTAATTAGATTTTCTTAAATAATAATAATATTTAATTTCAAAGTTATAAATCAAATTTTATGCCAGGAGCAGAATTGTTATATATAAAATAAAATATTACATGAACTTCAACTAATATTTATAAAAGTTTCATACTGCTGTTAGGGGAAGTTATCAGTGCATAGAAGCTAAATTAAAGCATAAAATCCTTCACTGACCTATTAGATTGATTAATTCTTAAAGGGGATTTGAAATATGGATTTTGATGAATAAATATGAAGGGGGAATCTTTGATAAGATGATACGATACATGATATTCATAAGCTAAAAGAAATTGCCGAAGAACTTGAATTAAAAACGGATCCACTGGAAAAATTATTAAATGCACTTGTTGCCATGGAGTTACTTGAAAAAAAAGAAGATTCATATTTCAATAAACCAATATCCACAAAATTTATGATAAAGAACTCAAAGGAATATTATGGAGACTTTATTATTATGAATGAAGAATCAGATAATTCGTGGAAAGAATTAGATAAGGTAATTAAAACAAATTTACCGGTTGCTGGAGATAATAGAAAAAGATTAACTAAAGAGAGTTTCACAATGGGTATGCATAATAATGCTCAAGCCCCTGCAAATGCCCTATCAGAACTTATTGATTTCAGTAACAGGAGACACCTTCTAGATATTGGAGGAGGATCCGGTGCATTTTCTATAATTTTAACAAATAAATATGACAACCTAACAGCAACAGTAATTGAACAATCAGCAGTCTGTAAAACAGTGAAGAAATATGTAAATAAAGAAGGAAATAGAAATAAGATAAATATCTTGGAGGGTGACTATTTTAAGATTGAATTTCCTATGCATGATGTTGCTTTGTTTGGACAAATATTCCATACCAATTCAGTAGATCAAAACAATCTATTGTTAAAGAAAGTTCATGAGAAAATAGAAGAAAATGGCATGGTAATCATTACAGAATTTTTATTGAACGAAGACAAGACCGGACCATTATTTCCTGCTTTATTTAATTTGAATATGTTAAAACAAACCAAAAACGGTAGAACTTACACATTTTCTGAAATCAAATCATGGTTAGAAAATACTGGATTTAAAAACATTGAAAAAAAACAGTTAATTGGACCCCATACAACAAATCACTGCACATAAATAAAAAAAGTTTTTTATTAGCATTTTTTTTTAAATTGAAATTCAAGGCTGCGTTATATTTGTCATAAAAAAGAATTACAACTTTGGTACGGGTAACGCCATCTAATCTAATTTGTATATGAACTTATTTTTTTGAAGAAATTTAACATAAATTATTTATATCACTATTTTTTTTATTAAACTCTGTATATTATATAAATGAGGTTTTAAAATGATCAATCCAAGATTAGCTGCTATAATATCGTTTTTTCTTCCAGGTATCGGTCAAATTTACGCTGGCCAACGCATGAAAGGTGTAGTAATGTTCATTTTTGCAATAATATTATACTATTTAGTCATATACTATGTTAGCTTAGGCTATTTAAACATAGCCATAGTATTCCTAATTTATGGAATATTCGCAGCTTACGATGCCTATAAAGGTGCAAAAGAAACCACCTGGAAAATTCACTGATTTAAATAATTCAAATTTAATGTATATTAATAATAAAAATATAAAATTAATACCATAAAACAAGGGCAAAGTGTTGCGCGCTAGAAACCAACCAAAAGTGATAATCAAAAATCTGGGGGGGTCAATATTATTGAATAATAAAATACCAATAATAGGGATACTGGGAATATTAGTTTTGGTGGTAGCTGTAAGTGGATGCACCAGTAATGGTAATGAGAA
>PMNN01000141.1:0-198 GCA_003161815.1 Methanobacterium sp.
TGGTGAACAAACTCCTGGAGTTTCCCTCACTCCAGATGAGAAATTAAGAATAGCCATCAAATTGGATGAATTAGGAGTCGATGTTATAGAAGCAGGATCTGCCATAACTTCAGAAGGTGAAAGAGAGGGAATTAAGAAAGTAGTTTCGGAAGGTTTGTCAGCAGAAATATGCAGTTTCGCACGTGCAGTTAAAATAGG
>PMNN01000141.1:249-7279 GCA_003161815.1 Methanobacterium sp.
GTGCCTGTGATACTGTTGGAATGCTCACTCCTGAGAAGGCTTACGATTTTTATGGGGACTTAACAAAACTTGGTGTGCCTTTAAGCGTTCACTGTCACAACGACTTCGGATTAGCAGTAGCTAATTCTCTTTCAGGATTACGTGCTGGAGCTAGTCAAGCTCATGTTACAGTAAATGGCATTGGAGAAAGAGCTGGAAATGCATCATTAGAGGAAACTGTTGTTGCATTACACTCGCTTTACAATGTCAATACTAATATAAATAATGAAATGTTATATGATGTATCTAGGATGGTTGCCAGGTTAACTGGTGTTTATTTGCAGCCGAATAAAGCTATTGTTGGAGAAAATGCCTTTGCCCATGAGTCAGGAATACATGCTGATGGGGTATTGAAAAAAGCGGAGACTTATGAACCCATAACACCAGAATTGGTGGGTCATAAGAGAAGATTTGTAATGGGTAAACATGTAGGGTCTCATATTATACAAAAACGCATCCAAGAGATGGGATTACGTGTAAATGATCAGCAATTCCAACAAATATTTTCAAGGATAAAATCTCTGGGTGATATGGGTAAATGCGTTACAGACGTTGATTTACAGGCAATTACTGAGGATGTGATGGGGATACTCGCTGAGAAAGTGGTTGAACTTGAAGAACTTACTATAGTTTCTGGAAATAAGGTTACTCCCACTGCTTCTATTAGATTAAATATAAATAATAATGAAGTTCTTGAGGCAGGTATTGGAATAGGCCCAGTTGACGCTGCCATAATAGCAATCAGAAAAAGTATAAAGGATTTCGCTGATATTGAGCTAGAAGAATACCATGTTGATGCAATAACTGGCGGTACAGATGCATTAATTGATGTTGTGGTAAAGGTTAGGCATGATGGTAACATTGTAACCGCAAGAAGTACTCAACCAGATATTATAATGGCCAGTGTAGAAGCATATTTGGGTGGAATAAATAGAATATTAGGCTCTAAATTTGTTAAAAAAATAAAAGAAGGAGATCTATAAAAAAAAATTATTTATCCTGTTATATTCGAGGAGAAAATGGAATATAATATTCAAATCGCGGGTTTCTCTACACATGTATATGATGTTATGGAATTAATGAGTGGAGTGAATAAAATAAGCAAAAACGCTGATAAAAATTGTACTATCCAACTTCTAAATGCTGATGGAATCGGCGGGAAAGAGCATATACTGCATGCAACGCTTCATGCCATAAAAGCATTTGAAAGGAATGAGAACATTGCAAATGACATTGGGCTTGAGATATGTGTGCGTGCATCTGCCCAAAGACAGATATCAAAAGCTCTTGATATTCTGGGGATAAAAGAGGGTGAAATGAACATCTGTGTTGTGGCTGTAGATTGCAGTGAAAACATAATGAATTATTTAGAAAAAATATTAGGAAATAAGATTAATGAAGTATTAAAACCGGATGAGATCGGTTTAAAAAAGATTTATGAGGTTTCAGATGAGGAAATAGAATCAGTAGCAGGTATTTCAAATGTAATGATAGAAAGAACAACTTTATTGATATTTGAAATCTAGAATTTACATTTTACCTATTTTAAAGGAATTCATTCAATTACTTCTTTTACAGTATTAATAATTTCTTTTAAGTTATCTTCTCTCAGACATCTTAGATCAAGATTTTTAATCTCCAAACATACAGCATCAACCATTAATCTTTCATATTTGGGGCAAATACTTATTATACTTCTTCCTTCAACATTCAACCTTTTTCTAAGTTCATATCCAATTTTTTTAGGATCATCAGTTCTTAAAGCAACTGTAATTCCTCTTTTATCACTATAAATGGCAGATTTGATTTCTTTTTTAATTAATTCACATGCCTGAATAGTTTTCATTAATGATGTAGTTGCAATTTTTATTTCTTCAGATATTCCAGCACAGGTTATAGGATCGGCTCTTACAGTTTTTAAAATGTTTTTAGATTTTTTTATAATTTCATTATCATTTGTTGAAATAAAGCCCCCGTTTCCTACATTTATTATTTTAGGGAAACCCGTTGAAGCTATTATAACATGAGAATGCTCTCCATTACCTAATAGATTCTTTTTATCTCCTATTCCACCGGAAGCATCTTCAACTAAAATTACATTTTTATCTTCACAAATATCATAAATTTCTTTTACTGGCTGTTCTGCAATGTATCCCGCAAAACTTGTCATAAAAAGAGCTTCTGGATTATATTTATCAATGGCATCTTCTATACCTTCAGGATTGAGGACTCCCAGTTTGGTTGGGACTTCTATAGTTTCAACACTGAGAAATTCGGCGATATTTTTGAATCCAATCCACCCTCCCTGGTCAGGGATGAGTATTTTATCTTTAAACGTACTCATAACAGCTAATATAGCTGAATTGCCACTATTTACAACTTTAGCATATTTATGGCCAGTGACATGATTTATTTCACATTCTGCAGTGTTAATAAATACAGTTCTATTTTTTACAGACCCATGCATTGCAGCTTCACACATGGCCTTTCTGGCTTTTTTTGATGGCTTTTTAAAGTATAATTCCAATTAAATCATCTCAAATAGAATAATAATTAGATAAGATTTTCATAAATCAGATATTACAAAATTCCTCTCAAAAACTTTAACAGTTTTGTGATTTTTAAAATAATTAGAAGAAATTGTCTAATGTAGTCTGTCTGGATTGTAAAAGCTCTTTTAAAAGATCACTCCGCTTTATAAACTTCTGCAGAGGTAACTTTAAATTAGTAGCAATATAGGCTAAGGATGCTTTCATATCTTCAAATTCCCTGTAAGGTTGACTCATGGCACTTCTAATATTCTCCCTGACATTAAAAACGCCTAAAGGTATATAACCCTGATAAGCTTCCCTTAAAATTATAGCCGCTGCTTGTTTCTTCTCTTTAGACAACTCTTCTAGTACAGCCATCTTAGAAGTATAATAACAACCACCAACTCTTGAATAACCTTTTTTACCAGTATTATGCTCATAATCAGAGAATATCAATTCCTCTCTACCCAGAACATGTAAGAATGCTTCCATCCATTCAAACTCCCACTGCTGAGGTAGCAACATTATAGCATAGTAATTGTTAAGACTGCTGAATTCATAGACTCTGTGGGTATCTATAACATCGTAATTTTTAACTTCCCTAAGCAAACGATTCCCTATGGTGGAATCACACGCTGTAATAGACCATCGGGTAGGTACCATTTTCCGGTTGTCAGCTATTCCCATAGTCCCCACAGAAAAAGCTTTCTGTATGTGGGAGAATGGTACTTCTTTATTTTGCAGATGCATAACTGCATCAGCAGCCTTTAAATCAGTGTCATAGAAAGCTTTCTCTAATTCACGATCCCATTTCACATTATTAATATCAAATTTCTCAATTAAGGCACTGGGTCCATGAGGAGCATGTTGTTCGTTGAAGGACATTCCCTTAGGTTTACTGCCGAATTCTGCTTCACTATCAATGGATTTGCAGGCAAGTGATATTTCCTGCAATTTCTCCACGAAAATATTGTTGAGATCAGTTATTTTAACTGTCTGTTTACCTCTTATTAGATTCATTCTGTACCCAATGATATCCTCCTGGGTTTTTTGGTCTGGTATCCAGGATTCGGGAGTGTCCATTATTGAAGTATCTCCCTGAAGTGGAGTGATCATGGGTCCTGCATATACTTTAGGATAATTCCAGCTTCCAATAAAAACTGAAGGAGGAGTACTACCATCTAATTCCCTGCCAATATCCATTGATGGCATTTTTATTTTAGAAGTTAAACGCTTAAGGTAGGCTGCTTTGCCTTTTATCATGATGATCTAATATATACTTTAATTTAATAAAAAGTTAATGAGAGCAAATGAAAAGTAATAAAGATTTATTATATTTTAAAGTTCGTCTCTTTTAACTAACTTGAGTGAAGCAGAGTTCATGCAATAACGTTTTCCAGTGGGAGGCGGACCATCATCAAAAACATGACCTAAATGTGCGCTGCAGCGAGCACATAAAGCTTCCGTTCTAATCATAAAATGGCTTTTATCAGTCTCGGTGATTACATTTTCTTCTGCAATAGGAGCCCAGAAACTAGGCCAACCGGTACCTGACTCAAATTTAGTCTTAGAATCAAATAAGTCAGTATCACAACATGCGCACCGGTAAATGCCGTCATCATGACAATCATGATATTTCCCAGTGAAAGCAAGTTCAGTGCCTTGTTTCCTAGCTACTTGATAAGTTTCAGGGATAAGTTCCTTTCTCCATTCCTCATCAGTTTTCTCCACCCGGTCAACCAGCATTAATTCCCCAGTTTTAGCGAAAAAGATGGATACTTTTTCCACATCAATTGTCATAAATACTATTTATCTCCAGCAAAATTAATAAAATTATGGTTTAACTAATATCATCAGCTTTTTTTATATAAATAATTCATTTAAAATAATTTATTATGATGAAAAATAAAATAATGCTCTTTAATGATTAAATTAGTGAACTTTTCACTAGATTTATGCTGAAGAAAATTTACAAATTACAGATGGTATCATCCAGGTTCCCATGTTAGTATATCTTCAGGAATTTCACAAACATCAGCTCCACAAAGAAATATATAGTCTTTAAGACGAATTAAATAAGGATTGAATGAGGCTTTTAAATCGGGATTATTAAAAACAAATATCATAACTTTTTCATTAGAAAAATAGCATCTTCTAACTGCTCATTGTTGGGTAAATCACTGACTTTAAAGTTTAGTTCATTATCTTCTAAAAAGTTTTTAATGAAAATACAGAGTTCAAGTCGATCCATAATCTCAACTTTATTCTTATCAATCATTTTTAACATCTCCTTTTTCATATACACAAAAGGTTTATGGGTTATAAATTATTTAACCGGAAAAAAATTATGGATTTTTGCGTATTATGTTTAATCTCCAATTACGAAGCTTCTCCGGAATATCATTTTCATTCTTATATAATATATTAATCGTGGTTTGGAGATTATCAGTACATGTTAAGAGGGTATACAGTGAAGTAATGTGATTTTGCATCTGTGTTTGAGTCGTAATCCATGAGAATTCATTTTTAAGCTTTTTCTTCAGGAATACCAGAATTTTTGAGATTATCAAGTGAATAAAGATGCTTTTTGTATCTGTGTAGTGGCAGTTTCCATTAAAGATTTAGCTTTATCTTTGTCTTGAGGTGTAGCAGAGACAGTTTCGTTAGTACGGAATTCAAAATCCCAGGTAAATCTTCTGATTTCGTTACAAAGCTCTCGTGATTCCATTATATCAGGTTTTTTTACTCTCATGAAAAATGATAATAGCCCTTTTATTCCGGGTCGGTTTACATCTCCATTAATATAGGGTTTATCTTCTTTTGAAGCCCATAATGTTGCTCCTGTTGCTTGTTGAAGTAAGGAAGCGTTTCCTATATGATCTACATCATGGTGAGTTATTAGAATTTTTTTAATATCTTCAGGGTTGATATTCATGGATTTTATTTCATCTAAAATACTTTTTCCCTGTCCTGGACGTCCCGTATCAACTAGAACATTTTTTTCTCGTAAAATTAGGTATGCGTAATTACCTTTAGTTGAATTTAAGGCATATACGTCATCAGTTATTTTCACATTTTCATCTCCAAAACTTCTGTTAAAATTTTTTAATTTCAATAAATTTCTTATATCAAACTTTTATTTTCATCAAATTTTTTTGATAATTAATTTAATGAATAAAAAAGAAATTTATTCTTATTCGAGAAATTCAAGAGAACACATTCTATAAAATCGAATTAAATTAACTAAATCATGTCTCAAACGATAATTAATTTTGATATTGACGATGGGATAGATGTTGTTCAGGTATTGGCCAAAAATACTGAGCGAATACACATTATAGACCTTAATATTAAATTAATCTTTAAAGTGCTTCATCTTGAGTATCCATATCCATTTATTTGGTGAATTTTTCAAGAACTTTTTTAGTGGATTCTCTTTTACTCAGGATTGATATTCTATCCCCATATTTTAGGATCATTTCTGGTTGACATATTGTGATTTTGTCTTCATTATTCTTGTGATATCCGCATATGATGTAATTGTCGGTAGGGCTCAGTTCATTAATGGTTTTACCTATAATTTTATCGTTTTTTACTTCTATCTCTAGTATTTCGGCTTTTCCTTTATCCACCACGTATAGATCAGCAACTTCTGGTTTTAAAATAAGTTTTTCGAGGTAACCGGCTTCAATATTTTCTGGGCGTATTGTTTCCACCATTGCACTGGCAAGGAACACTTTTTCATGTTGAGGTTCATTCACTCGCGCAATGATTTTTTCAGGTTTATATTCTTTAGCTAAAAGAGATGCCATTAGATTGGCATTGTCATCTCCAGTAGCAGCTACAAAAACATCAGCATCTTCTATCTGAGCATCTTCAAGGATTTTGTAGTCAGTACCATTACCCCAGATGACTACGTTATCCAATTCTTGCGCAACTTCAATGCTTAGATCCTCATCTCTTTCAATCAGGATCACTTTATGCCCATCTTTTAAGAGATCTTTAGCTAAATTGAAGCCTAATCTCCCAGCACCCATAATTACTACTAACATTTTCATTCCTACCTATCATTAGTGAATAAAATTAATTTTTACAAGTTAAAAATATCATTTGAATGGAAAATAANNATAATTAATAATAAGTTAATAATGTATAAATTTTTCTACGGAAAAACACCGGCAAAATCATTTCAAATATTCTTTTTTTTTATATGGATTTAGTAGGTATATCCAAACTGTACTTATACTTAACATCAAACATGAAATCCAAACACCATTAAACCAATTAAAACAATAAACTAACTAATAAAAAACATGGTGTAAATTGTAGATTTACGCCATTAGGGATTTTTATCATGCCTTGAAGGAAGGTAGAACCTGAAGGTTTAAGTAAAATAAAAAAAAATCTCACAGACTTATCAGTTTAAAAAATATTTTATTTAATAGAAATTATTAATTAGT
>PMNN01000089.1 GCA_003161815.1 Methanobacterium sp.
GTATTTTTAATACTATTAGATGCTATAATTCTTATTTTATCAGTAATAGGCAATTTAAAACCCGGCACAATTGAATATATTAGTTTATTCGACTTAATAGTTTCCATAATTCTTCTGATTGGATATTTATGGGTAATGAGCCGAACACAAGGAAAATCAATTTATATAAAAAATAATTTGCATTTAATAATAGTTTTCATTCCCATATACTTCATAGCTTCAGTCGCTGGTTTACCAAGCACTCTAATAATACTTAAAATATTAGTCATTATAAAAATTTTAGCTTTATATTTATTCGCCCAAAAATTCGCTAGAGAAGTTATAAAATACCAGGAACAGACTAGAATAGTTTATGCCCTAGCATTTTTCCTGACAGTACTATTTTTATGTTCTTTCATCTTTTTTAGAGTAGAACATGGTGTTAATCCTGAAGTTGGTACTTATGAGGATTCGCTATGGTTTGTACTACAAACCATAACTACTGTAGGTTATGGGGATATTATCCCTGTAACTGGAATAGGAAGATTAATGGGAGTAGTCTCCATGTTCAGTGCATTAGTACTCACTAGTATATTAACTTCCGCTGCAACCTTCTCTTTAATACAAAAATTTAGAAGTAGAACTGAATCTGTTGCTAAAAGAACCAGAGAATATGTAAAAATCATGAATAATAAATTAGATGGTATAGATAGTCGTTTAGATGTACTGGATAGTACTGATGATATAAAAAGTATAAAAAATGATATTAACGAAATGAAAACAGAAATAGAGGATTTGAAAGATTTAATTAAAGAAAAAAAAATTTAGTATTCCACCAAAAAAGTTAATAATTTTCATTATTCATTTTCATCTGAGGGGGGAGTTGTTGGAAAATGTTTGAGAATTTAAGAAATAATCAGAAATTAACCTTACTCATCATCTCTTTAGGCGCCTTCATGGCATTTCTAGATATATCCATCGTTAATGTTTCATTACCCACCATGGCTAAATTCTTCCATGTCGGCACCAGCACTATTTTTTGGGTTATACTAATTTATGTTATAGTCTTAGGAAGCTTTGTAATTGCATTCGGAAAGTTAGCTCAGCAGAAGGGTTATAAAAAAATCTTTCTAACGGGATTCCTCATTTTCATAATAGGATCTGCATTAAGTGGCTTGGCTCAGCAATTCGACTTCCTAATTATTGCACGATTTATACAAGCAGTAGGAGCCGCCATGTTTTCAGCCATAACCGCCGCTATGGTGGCAATATATCTCCCTGAGAATGTGCGCGGCAGAAACATGGGTATCATCGCCACCATGGCTTCATTGGGAATGGCGTTGGGACCTGTGATTGGGGGATTCATCACTCAGGATATTAACTTCCATTGGATATTCTATGTTAACGTTCCCATTGGAATTGTAGCTATCATCGTAGGAAGAGCCGTGTTTAGAGAAACAGATTCAAAACCAGGTAAACTCGATTTTGTGGGCATATTATTCATATTCATTGCTCAAACAACTCTGATATTCGCACTTAACAAGGGACTTTCTTATGGATGGACCTCCATTCCTATACTAGGTAGTATAATTACTTCTATAATATTCTGGATTCTATTCCTGTATCAGGAGTCACGTACTAGTGAACCGATTTTGGATTTGAATTTCCTGCGTATTAGGGAGATATTTCTTGCAACTATTGCAAATTTCTTCTTCAACATGCCCTATGCTGGAGCGGTGGTTTTATTGCCTTTCTATTTTGAAATCGGAAGGGGATTCAGTGTAAGTCAATCGGGTTTAGCTTTGGCTGTAATGCCTGTGGCTATTATGATTGTCGGTCCTTTATCTGGAATTCTATCAGACCGAATAGATCCCAATCGGATATCAGCTATTGGAGCAATAGTAGGGATAATAGCCTGTATACTTATTGCTTCTTTTAATCCGTCAATAAGCCTGGTATTCATGGCTATTGCATTATTGTTTATGGGCGCTTCCGTAGCTATCTTCAATCCTCCTAATACTAAGTTCATTGTAGGTGAAAGTCCAATGGAATTTAAAGGAATAGCTTCTGGATTAGTTACTACAGCTAGGATGATGGGTAATGGTTTTGGAACCGCTATGCTAGCTAGTGCAGCTATAGCATCCATTTTTCTGCATGGAGAGCCGAATAATACTATGACTATTACTCCAGTTGCTATATCTGCTGGTTTACATACCGCTTTCCTATTAGGTGCAGTGATTATGGTGGTAGCTCTTATTTTTATATCGTTAACTCGGAAAAACAGAAAGCCCAATAAAAATGAAGTGAAACCTCATGATAGTGGATTTGTAAGTTTCCATCATGAGAGTTAAAATTTTGGGATAAAAGAATTATGATATTTCTAATTAAATAAATTAAGATTATGACTATTGAATTTTTTTATATCCTGATTATTGTGTTAACCGGTGTAGGTGTAGGTTTCACTACGGGTCTTTTAGGTACAGGCGGTGGCTTCATATTAGTACCTATATTATTCTTTCTTTTAGAGGTTATGGGGGTTGAATCCACCTTGGCTATTAGAATGGCTTTCGGAACCAGCCTGGCAGTTATTATTCCTACAGCCTTAAGCAGTGCTTATGGTCATCAGCGTCAACAGACCGTTATTTTTAAAGCAGTATTATTCCTAGGTATTTCAGGATTGATAGGCGGATTGATAGGCGGTTATATAGCTACACACCTTACAGGAGACATATTAAAGACTATATTTGCTTTAGTTCTGTTATTGGTGGCTTTAAGAATGCTACTATTCAAAGAGCCCGAGGAGAATACTAAGAGGTTGGAGAATATTCCATTATTCCTTATATGGGGATTAATTGCAGGAATCGTCTCGGGTCTTGTTGGTATTGGTGGAGCAGTGATTCTGATACCGGTGATGGTTTTACTTATGGGATTCAGTATGAAGGAAGCGGGAGGAACCTCCAGTGCAGTTATTGTTTTAATTTCCTTGGGAGGAGTTACATCCTACATCATAAATGGACTTCATACAACCGGTTTACCACCTTATTCATTGGGTTATATAAATCTATTACAATTCGTGATTCTAGTTATATTCAGCATTCCCCTGGCACAAATTGGAGCATGGGCTTCCAATAAATCCCCTGAAAAACTATTGAGATACATCTTTATCATAATATTAATATTCATCTCTCTGGAAATGCTGGGTGTCTTCCAATGGCTTCATTTACCATTATAAAAAAAAAAGAATAATAATTAAATTGTTTAAAAAAAAAATAATTTTAATTTTAGATTAATGTTAAGAATTATTCTGAATCGTTGTCCTGGTTTTGTATAATCATTTTAAGGTCGAAGATCATAACCCAAGCTTCTTCAACTTGTGGAGATAGATTCATTCCATTAAGTTTGATGAATTTCTCGAAACATTTAACAGCCTCCTTGTAATCTCCTAAAAATCTTTTAACAGAACCTTTACCTGCCCAGGCCTTGGAATTTTCAGGGTTTAACTCTAATGCCTTGTTAAAGCATTCCAATGCTTCCGAGTATTTTTTAAGATTAAAGAATGCAGTTCCTTTATTATTCCAGGCATCATCATTTTCACCGTCAATTTCCAGTGCATGATTAAAACAGTTAATAGCTTCATTAAATCTACCCATTACTCCCAGAGAGACACCCATATTAACCCAGGCTTTAACATTATCCGGTTCTAAATCCAAGGCAATCTCAAAGGATTCAATAGCATCCTGATATCTCCTGGCTCTGGAGAGAGCTACTCCCCGATTATCCCAGATTCGAGTGTCGTCTTCATTTAACTCTAATGCTTCATCATAACAAAATACAGCAGCCCTGTACTCTCCATCATTCAAATGAATATTCCCCTCTTCCATCAAAGATTTAACTTGCTGTTTTTTATCCTTGGAATCCACTATAAATTCACCCATTAT
>PMNN01000215.1 GCA_003161815.1 Methanobacterium sp.
TAACATGGATTTATAAAGCTTGGATAAATACTAATCTCTCTTTTAACAGAGTAAATAAAGATTATAACATTAGTCTTAGAATTAAATTAAAAGTTTCAAAGTGGTAATTTGAATAATTATAAATTATTTGTTAAGAGAATAGGATTACTTGGAATAACTAATTTTCTTGTAGTTCTTAACACTATAATATTGATTCCAATTTTAACCAAAAATCTATCGACAAGTGACTATGGAATTTGGATTCAAGTAATTACAACAAACTTTTTAATAACCAGTTTTGTTAGTTTGGGACTTCCATATACAATGGTTAGATTTTTATCAGCTGAAAATGATAGAAAAAAAATTCAAGATGGTTTTTATTCTATGGCCCTTTTAATTTTAATTTTTAGTTTTTTAATTTCTTTAGTCATATTTATATTCTCCAAAGTGATAGCTACAAGTTTATTTAACGGTGATGTGGGTGTAGTAAAAATAATCTCATTATTGGTATTTGTTGGAGGATTAAATGCTTTGTTAATTGATTTTTTTATTGCATTTGGACAAATGAAGAGATATGCTCTATTTTTACTTTTCCAAACGTATCTTTCACTAACATTAGTGAGTTATTTCGCTATTTTTGGTTATGGAATATTATTAGTTGTTTTTGGGTTTTTCATCACACAGGTAATTCTTTTTTTGATAATGATATCTTTTGTTTTTTCGGAAATAGGATTTAAAATTCCTAAATTTGTTAATATAAAAGAATATCTAAATTTTGCACTTCCAATCATTCCAAATAATCTCTCCACTTGGATAGTAGAATCTAGTGATCGATATGTTATAGGAATAATTTTGGGAACAACTTTCGTTGCATATTACTCTCCTGGTTATACGTTGGGAATGGCCATATTATTATTTTTAACACCGTTATCTGTACTTTTATCAGCAATACTTCCAAAATACTACGAAAATGGTCAAATGGAAGAAGTTATGTTGTTTATAAACTATTCATTGAAGTATTTTCTTCTAGTAGCTATCCCTTTATTTTTTATTTTATCATTACTATCAAAACCAATACTGATGATTTTAACAACTCCTGAAATAGCACTGAATGGGAATCTTGTTACGCCATTTGTGGCATTAAGTTCACTTTTATTTGGAGCATATGGAATTATTATGAATATAATAATTTTAGAAAAGAAAACAAAAATTATAGGCGGTATATGGACTTTAGCAGCATTGATAAGTCTGTTAAATATTGTTTTTGTTCCAATTTTTGGAATTCTAGCTGCAGCTGCAGTTACTTTGCTTTCATATTTAACAGCATTCCTTATTAGTTTGAATTATTCTCAGAGATTTTTTGAATTTAATTTTGATTATAGTTTTATATTAAAAAGTGTATTATCATCGATTTTAATGTCACTTTTAATAATTTTTGTTAAACCTAAAGGACTTTTTAGCGTGACAATTTTAATTGTAATGTCAATTGTGATTTACGTGTTTTTAATTTTAATGTTGAATGTCGTGAAACAGAAAGAAATAGATTTTTTTAAAGATATTCTAAAACAATAAAATTAATACATTTAAAATTTAAGAATTTTATTTGATATTGTAGTAATGGTAATAATTTTTTTACTAGTAATATTATAAAATTAAACAAATTGATATAATTGAATTTAATTATAAATAAAATTAGATTTTAATTTTATTATTTTAAGTTTCTTACAATTTTGGCTGGAATTCCTATAACTAATTTCTTAGGAGGTACATCTTTTGTTACCACAGCACCAGCTCCAACTATAGAATTCTCTCCAATTTTTATTGATGGTAAAATATTTGCTCCTGCACCTATAGATACATTATCTTCTATTACTGGGCCCTTAATAAAACTTTCATCATAACCCAATTTACCTATATTATTATCGTTGGTTGTAGCTACTAAAGCACTAATAAAAACATTATCACCTATTTTCATGTTTCCTGTAATGACACTTCCATCTAGTATTTTTGTAGAATCCCCTACAAGTACATTATAATTCAATGTAACATTCCTACCGATTATGCAATTATTTCCTATTCTGCATTGTTCTCTAATAGATGCATTATCCCCTATTAGAGTATTATCCCCGATTTTAACATCATTATAAATAACAGCTCCTGGAGAAATGATACAATCATTACCTATTTCAGTCGTTATTTTTTTTGATGAAATAATTTTTCTAGAAAGAGCTTTTGTACCTTTTGGAGGTCTACCTATTACTGCACCTTCAAATATTTCAGTATCGTTTTTGATTATTACTTTAGGATATATTGTTACAAAATCATGGACTATTACATTTTCTCCAATATCAACATTTCCAAGAATTTTTACTGAAGAAGCTATTTGAAGGGTTCCATCCAATTTTTTAGTCATTCATAACACCATATTTTTGAATAATTGATAGTTTCGTATATAATCATTNNTGAGTTCAGAAGCTAAAACAATACAAACAGAACCTGATGAGAAGTTATCTAATTCTCTCCAAATCATAGTTGGAATATAAAGACCATAATAAGATCTATTTAAATGAAAACGCTTATTTTCAGTGCCATCATCCAAAATGACATCAAAACTTCCACTTGCAGCTACGATAAATTGTTGCAATGACTTATGTGCATGTCCTCCTCTTTTTTCACCGCCCGGAACATCATAAAGATAGTATACTCTTTTTATATCAAATGGGACATGTTTATTACCTTCGATAAAAGTAAGATTTCCTCTTCGATCCATTATTTTAGGAAGTTCAATTATTCTACATTTATCTAAACCCATTACACCACCAATTACATATTTAATAAGATCTTACATATATTAAACCTTAGTATCTTAGAGTTTGGGGAAGTATAAATGATAGAATTCTATGATTTTAAAAGAGAGTATAATGAATTAAAAAATGAAATTCATAAAAAAATTAATAATGTGTTACGTAGCGGAAATTTCATTGAGGGCAATGAAGTTAAAAATTTCGAATCTCAATTTTCAAATTATATAGGTACTAAATACGGTATAGGAGTAAACTCTGGATCTGATGCTCTTTATATGGCAATTAAAGCATTAGATATTGGTGAAGGTGATGAAGTAATCACCCCTTCTCAAACATTCATATCTACTGTAGACGCTATTTCTAGAAATATGGCTATTCCAACTTTTGTTGATGTTGATCCTGATACATTTTGTATTGATACATCATTGATTGAATCTAAAATTACAGAAAAAACGCGTGCAATAATAGCAGTGCATTTATATGGTCATCCCGCAGAGATGGATTCTATTGTAAAAATAGCCAAAAAAAATAATTTATTTATAATAGAAGACTGTGCACAAGCCCATGGAGCAAGATACAAAGGTATGAGAGTGGGTAGCATGGGGGATATTGGTTGTTTTAGCTTTTATCCAGTGAAAAATCTTGGTGCTTATGGTGATGGCGGTTTCATAAATTTGAATGACGAATATTTATCTGAAAAGATTAGAATGATGCATAACTATGGACAATCCAAAAAGAATCATCATGATTTTGTAGGTATAAATAGTCGATTAGATGAACTCCAAGCTGCCATATTAAATGTTAAACTTGAATATTTAGATTATTGGAACAAGTTAAGGAATAATCTAGCAAATATCTATAATGTACGAATAGATGGGTCTTTATATAAGATTCCAATCGTTAAAGAATATGTAGATCATGCATATCACATGTACGTAATCCGAAGTTGTAAAAGAGACGAAATTAAACGATATTTACTGAAAAATAATATTCAAAGTATGATTCATTACCCAATACCGGTCCATAAACAAAAAGCGTATATAAATTTGGGAATTCATGATAAGCTTCCCCAAACAGAAGAAATATGCAATGAAATACTTTCTTTACCTATGAATCCTTGGATAAAAAATTATGAAGTTGAAAAGATTTGTGAAATTTTAAATAACTGTGGGGAAAATAATGAATAAACCTACAGTTGATATTATAGTTATAANNTAGCATATCTAACCAAAGTTATGATAATATAAAGCAAATAATTATAACAGATGATGGATCTACAGATAAAACTCCTCAAATAATTAAGGAATATACTTCTAAAAATGAACTTATTAAACCAATTTTAGCCAAAAAAAATAAAGGTATAGCCCATAATCTTAATAGGGGGCTAAAAGAGGTTACTGCTGATTTTGTCGCTATATTGGGGGGCGATGATTTGATGCATTTTCAAAAGATCGAAAAACAGGTGAAATATTTAAATCAAAACTATGATTTAGTGGTTTGTGCCCATGATATGGATGTTTTTAACACTAATAGTGGGGAATCGTTAGGAAAATTTAATGAAATTATCAGCTTTAAGAAGGTTAAAGGAGAAATAAGTATTAACTCAATTTTTGATCCTTCTCTATACCTTTGTCCATCATCATTTCTTATTAGAACTGAAAAGATTCCAGAAACTGGTTTTGATACTCGTTTGAAATACCTGAATGATTTTCTTTTCAGTGTAGATATCTTAATGAAAGGTAATCTTGGATTTATTGATGAAATACTGGGAACATATAGGATTCATGAGAATAATGTTACATCCAGCCAAGAAGCAAAAACGATGGGTTTTGAGGATGCTCTGATTGCTTTTTCGATCATATTATCAAAATATCCTGAGTTGTTCTCAATGGTAAAAAAACGGAAGATTGCAACTTATATGGATCAAATATTAAAGTCAGTTAAAGATGGAAAGAAGGAAAGGGCCAAGATTCTTTCTAGAGTTTTAATATCTGAAGGAAGTTATATTAAGGGGATATCTGCATTTTTACTAGCAAATATATTGAATAAAGATAGGGTAGATAAGATATATGAAAATAGACGATTATTAAAGTTTTTTTTGAAATTTGTTTAGTTTTTACAAATAATTCCATGCCACAATCCATTATAGTAAGCTTGAAATAGTTTTCTATTCTTATAGTAGATACTCATGAAAGTGGGCAGTATAATAGCTGCAAAAATTTGAAGGAAAACAAAGATAAAAAAATTGCCTTTGGATGCCCATTTTTTCATAAAGAGCCATCTGTTTCGGGTTATGTAGTACAGACCGTTTTCTTTTGTTATTCCTCCACCAGATTTGGACACTTTATGCCATATTTTAGCATTTGGCAAGTATAAACTTTTATATCCATTTTTTGATGCTCTTAAAGCTAAATCAGTCTCTTCAAAATATAAAAAAAACCTTTTGTCGAGTAATCCTACTTTGTCAAAAACTTCTTTTTTTATGAGTAATGATGAACCATTAATGTATTCAAAAGCCTGTTTTCTATTATATTGGCCTTTATCCTCCTCGTCGATACCTACATGTAATCCTCTAGCTAATTTCCAATCTATTTTCCCACCGATGCACCAAATAACATTTGGATTATCGTAATAATACATTTTTGGGCCTAAAAGTCCAATTTTAGTATCTTTTTCGCCTTCTTGAACTAATATCCTTAAAAAATCTTTATCTACTACAATATCATTATTTAAAAGTAGAACATAATCTGTATTAAAGTTTTTACGGGCAAATTTTATTCCGATATTATTTCCTTCAGCAAATCCATAATTTATTTCATTTTTTAT
>PMNN01000124.1 GCA_003161815.1 Methanobacterium sp.
TGGAGAATAAGGTGATTCCCGTTAAAATTAGAATAATTTCAAATAGTAAGAAGATTAGAGGAATCCACCAGATTAGATGATTGTACCCAGTCCTTATGCAAAGTCCTTTAACTGCACCGTACTGGAAGCTCTGTTTAAGAAACCCAGTGAGGGAACTGCGGGTGAAATAATAAGCCTTAATATTTGGATTAGAGTATAGTTTATATCCGTTTTTATTCAGTCTCAGGTTAAGCTCGTAATCATCTCCTATGATAAAGTCTTCATCAAACATTCCCACATTAAAAACGATTTTTTTATTGTAGAGTGCAAATACAACGGTTTTTTTGAATCCCTCCTCTTCTTTACTCCAGAAACTACTCACTCCTGCAAATGGGGAGGAGTAAAGTAGTTTAATTAATTGAGCGAACTGGTTTTTATAAACTGTTTCTAGGGATCCGCCGACGGCTGCGAGTTCTGTTTCATCGTTTTTAACTTTAATATAGGTTTTAATACTATTTTCGATGAAATAAGGGTCCAGGTAAGAGTGTGCACCAAATATTATAAAATAATCGCCTTCTGCTTTTTTGATTCCCATATTCCAAGCGTAAACCTGTTTTATCTTCGGGTTTTTGAAGATTTTAAGGTTTAATTTTTTATTATACTCTTTAACGTTTTTTAAGGTGGAGTCTTCTGAAATACCGTCGAATAGAAGAATCTCAAATTTATCCATCAGATAAGTTTGCTTAACTAGACTATCCATTANNTTAATTTTCCAACGAATTCCTCTTCATTTCTGGTTGGAATTATTACGGATATGAATGGGAGAGTATCTAATTCAAGATTTGACATATTAATTTTTAACACCGGAGAATTTGTAAATAAATAAATATTGGAATCATAAATTTCCTATTTTTTTATACCTAATGATTAAAAATTCTTAATCAATATTATCCCTCTAAATAAAATTATAAATTTCAGTTTATTATAAAGTATTAAGTAATCCTAAAAATATTTTTATATTTAAATTGAAATTTTTCAGTAAATAAGATATTATCCATTTTTCGAAATTTACATAATTTAATTGATTAAAAAAAATATTGGTGTCAAATGTTATGATATACTTTAGAGGATGCGTGGTTAGAGAAAAGCTTAAAAACATTGAATTTGCTACAGAGAAGATTTTAGATGTAGCAGAGGTTGATTATGAGATTTTAGAAAATGAGGAATGCTGTGGTTCTTTCCTTCTTAGAACTGGTTTCCATAATGACGCCATTGAAGTTATGAAGAAGAACTTAGAGAAAATTAAGGATGAGAAAATACTAGTATCCTGCGCAGGGTGTTATAATACTTTAAAAAATGATTATAAAAAGTTTCTAGGTGTTGAATTAGATTTAATTCATACTTCACAATTATTCAAGGATTTAATAGAAGATGGGAAATTAGAACTTAAAAAAACATCTTTAAAAGTTGCTTATCATGATCCTTGTCATTTGGGAAGGCATAGTGGGGAATATGAAGCACCACGTGATGTTTTAAAATCCACAGCTAATCTAGTCGAAATGATGTATAATAGAGATAAATCACGATGCTGCGGAGCAGGTGGAGGTGTTAAATCCGCATATCCTGAAACAAGCCTCAAAATTGCCCGCAAAAGAATAGAAGATGTTGAAGATATTGATGCCGATATCCTAGTGACAGCCTGCTCATTCTGTATATTAAATTTAACTTCCGCAGTTGAGTCTCTAAAAGATCAAAATTCTTTGAAGATTATTGACTTATCAGAATTATTATTAATAGGTCTTAATTATGAATGAATCTATGAACCAATCAGAAATTGACGCTATGAACCAGTCCTTCGCTATTTTAAATGACAGAAAAAAAAGATTACTGGAGAATGCTGAAACAATTAAACTAAAGGATATGGTTAAAAGGATCCGGGAATATTCCATAACTCATACAGATGAACTCCAGAAGATAGCTGTTAAAAAGCTTCAGGATAATGGAATTGAAGTTTTCTTTGCTGAAGACTCAAAAGAAGCCCTTAATATTATTTACAATAAAATAGGTAATGAAAAACAAGTAGCTAAATCAAAATCCAATACCGCTGGGGAGATTGGACTTCCAGAGTTCCTGGAAAGTAAAGGAATCGAAGTTATTGAAACAGATTTAGGTGATAGAATTGTACAGTTTACACCCCAGAGGAAGTCATCACATCCAATTGGCCCTGCATCTCATCTGAAAATGGATTATATAGCTGAAATTGTTTCAAAGAAATTCAAACAGGAGGTTAAGGCTGAACCACGGGAGATCCTGAATATAATCAAGGAGGATGTACTAAAGGAGTTAAGTCGATGCAAAGTAGGTGTAACTGGGGCTAATTCCTTAGCTGCAGAGGATGGCTCATTAATCATGGTGCACAACGAGGGAAATATCACCCTAGTTTCCATGCTGGATACTCACATTATAATTGTGGGAATTGATAAACTAGTTAGAACCATTGAAGAATCAATCTCAGTGGTTAAACTGGAAACTATATATGCATCTGGAAAAACTGCTCCAGCTTACATTAATGTGATTTCATCCCCCTCTAAAACAGCAGACATAGAACAGATACATTTAAAAGATATGTACGGGGCTAAAAGAGTAGTAGTAGTTCTCCTGGATAATGGTAGAAATAAAGCTTTAAAGGATTGCCCAGAATGCTTACTATGCATTGGCTGCGGTAGTTGCATTACATCCTGCCCCATCTATAATGTATTAGGATATGAATTTGGATACGGACGACATTTAGGTGGTAGAGGGGTAGTTTTCAGTCGATTTTTTAAGGATAAAAAAATCTGCTCAC
>PMNN01000204.1 GCA_003161815.1 Methanobacterium sp.
AAGAGTTATTATCAATGAAATTCGCGGAGTACACCCATCCTGAAGATCTAGAAATAAATTTACAATATCTACAGCTCATGCTTGAAGGGAAAATAGATAATTTTGAACTGGAGAAACGATATATCCGGAAAGATGGTGAAATCGTATGGGCAAATTTACACGTAAGTATTGTGAAAAATTCATCAGATGAACCATTATACATCCTGACGAGGATAGAAGATATCACCGAACGTAAGCAGATGCAGTTGGCGTTGCAAACTAATGAGGAGAAGTATAGAACTCTATATGAAACCATGACTCAAGGTATTATTCATCAGGATTTAGATGGAAGTATAATTTCTGTTAATCCTGCTGCGGAGCAGATAATAGGATTAAATCATTACACGATGAAGGATGAGACTTCTAATTATCACTATAAAGCTATACATGAAGATGGAACTGATTTTCCTGCAGAAATACATCCTTCTATGATTGCCTTAAAAACAGGAAGGGAAGTAAGAAATGTAGTCATGGGTGTTTTCAACTCTCAAAAAGAAAAATATAGCTGGATAAATGTTAATGCAACTCCTTTATTTAAACCTGGAGAAGAAAAACCTTACCAAGTTTATATAACCTTTGAAGATATTACCGAAACTATAATAGCCAAGAAATTACTCAACGAAACATTAGAGGAACTCAAAAGATCTAACACTGAACTGGAACAGTTTGCTTATGTGGCATCACACGATTTGCAGGAGCCATTAAGAATGGTTGCAAGCTTCACTCAGTTACTAGAGAAGCAATATAAAGACAAGCTTGATGAAACCGCCTCGGAGTATATTTATTTTGCTGTGGATGGTGCTAAACGGATGCAATTGTTGATCAAAGATCTCTTAATGTATTCACGGGTAACATCCCATAATGAAGATTTTATTGAAAATGATTGTGAGGAATTAATAGAAGAAGTGCTTTTTAATCTGGAAATAGTCATTGAAGAAAATAACGCGGTTATAACCAGGGATCCTCTCCCCATAATCAGTTCAGATCGTTTGCAGATACGGCGGCTTTTCCAAAATTTCATAGTAAATGCTATTAAATACAACGATAAAAGGCCACTTATCCATATATCAGCTCAAAAAAAGGATGCATATTGGGTTTTTGGAGTAAGTGACAATGGTATAGGCATTGATCCCGAATATAATAAACGCATTTTCCAGGTTTTTAAGAGATTACACTCCAAAGATGAATACGATGGAACAGGTATAGGATTGGCTATCTGCCAAAAAATAGTGGAGCGTCACGGCGGACGAATCTGGGTTGAATCAGAATTAGGAGAAGGTTCAAAATTCTACTTCACCATCCCTGTAAAATTATAAAAAAATAATCACATTTTTTAAATCTTTATTTGTGGAGATATACTCGTTTAAATTTAAATAATTCAGGAATTATTAAAATTATTTTTTTTACCATAATTTATTCTATTTTTTTTAATTAAACCACAAATAATGTAAATTATTAGATATTCATTTAAATTGTGAGATATGATTTGATTTTTACATTTGTATATGGTCCTATATAACAATAAGAACATAAGTAAAAGTAGGTGGTTAAAATGGTTTATGTTACTGATACTGTTATCTTATTTTCCGGTAAGGATGCCCTTATACTATTTTTTGGAGTTTATCTTACATCAGTTATACATCTAATAAGCAAGTATCGAACATTTGATATCTACCTATTGTTTTCTAAGGATAAATCTAAAAGAATACGTTCACTGCGGAGATTTGTTTCCGGATTTATGATAATTGATGTGATCCCTATTTTATGGTTTCTGGTACTCTATACATTTGTGATTCCAAATACTGCTGGCCCATTTCCAATTATGGCAGCTGCTTTTGCAGCTTTATCTGTTTTGGGCTTTACACGTATACTTCATTCTGTTATAGCGACAGAAAGACACAAAAATTTTTACTCAGATGAGGAATTTGAGGCTGTAATGTCAAAATGGGGTAAAGGCAATGATCCGGATAACAGCTTTAAAGCTCATTTCATAACAGGATTTTCTTACCTTATCATATTTCCTGTAATAGCCTATTTTATCATACTCATATGAGTGGGTTATTTTAATTAAAAATTTATATTATCAGAGTATTCAATATTACAGAATTTTGTTTCATGATAAGGAACTTAACAAGTTACTACAACCGTAACTGTATTTCATCTGAAAGAAAGCAACAATTTACTGAGAGAAANNGTTTGTATTAGTTATATGTACATACAGATAACTCTAAACGGGTCTTCCAAATATAATGTAAAATACAATTCACCTTCCACAGTAGATGCTGATAACCCTAATCAATTTTCTGATCCAGTAGATATGGTTAAAGACCTCATACCAAATATCAAGAATATACTCATATTTAATGATAGTTAAAAATGTTGAAAAAAAGATAAGATTTATGTTAAACCTTTGATTTTTAAGCCCCTACTGGAAATATAAGGATTACTAACACAGGAATTATAATAAAGATTGCAAGCATAATCCATTTAAAGGGTTTTAAATTTACCCATTTTTTGAAAACATTCCTTATTTCTTGGTTAGATAGGATAATAAAAAAAGGGTTTAGGTTTACAAACCTGCCCTTGTCACTATTATTTCTGCTACTTCTTCAGCCGATTTAAATGGGAAATCATCAGCTGTTAATACTTTACCCGCATCTCCAGCTTTTAATTCTACTGTTCCAGATTTGCATGTGGTTTCTGCACCGTTTGGAAAAGCAGCTAATAGTAATTCAGGAGATTCTATTGGAAATTTAGCTCCTGCAAGTGCCCCAATTATCTGTGCTCTAATATCTTCTTTTACACTCATATTTTTTGCATCCTCCTAAAAATATTTTTACTGACTACAAATTAACTATTGTTAATTTAGAATAATATACTTTACAGTCATTAAAATATACTAACTACAGTTTGGAAACCACAAAAAAAATTAATCGGGAGTTTCCAGCAACTTCGTGTGAAAAATATGTTAAAAACAGTAATTAATTATTATTAATTTATATGTATGGGGAATAACTATCATTTGTGAGAAAATGAGTGACACAATAAAAAAAATTGCAGATCCCTCAATGTTATTTTTGTGGGAAATTAATGAAAGAGTAAAATTGGCTAATAAAACTATTATTAGTGGTAAATCAGTAAAAGCCCATGATAAAAATATGCTTTCTGTTGATAAAGAATCCTTATTAGAAATTGAAGGCGAAACTGACAAATATCCAGATACAATNNAATAGAATTTATTTTGGGTGAAAAAGATGAATAGCGAAATTGAAGAAGAATTAAGAAAAAAATAATTTACAAAAAAGGAACCCCTTAAAAATTAATTTAAGGAGTTATTTCTAATGTTTTTTTGAATATCCTATATTATTTCTTTGAAATTACTATTAGTGCAGGTTGACTGTTTAGTAGCATTCCTTCTTTGAATTCATCCATATGGTATTCGATTATTCCTCTGTCTGGATCTGCTATTCTTACTCTTTGTGTTGTTAAGTTTATTCCTATGAGATCGACATAGTGTCCACCTTTGT
>PMNN01000288.1 GCA_003161815.1 Methanobacterium sp.
GAACTTTTTATAGTTAGTTACTTTTCCTTATTTGGGGATTCAAAAAATTTCTGTACACCTGGTCGAGTCAAGTAGAATAAAAATCCTGCTACAATCAGTACTCCAACAATCCCTTCAATACTACCAAAAGCAGCTCTAATAGCATCTGCAATTCCACCAACTGCAAATAGTATTACAGTTAGCCACCAAGCCCATTTCTGGCCTTTTAACAATCCCCATCCTGTAGATAATACAATTAATCCAAGAATTAGTATTAAAATCACTACTATTCCAATAGATGTACCTGGCGGAAAATTAGATGCACTTAACAAATCCAAGAGATGAGTTCCGGGAGATATTATCGATATTCCTAAAATTGAAAAAGCCAATACTCCCGCAATAAACCACAATATGCTTATTATTAAAATTCCTTTTGGTCTGATTTNNATCCCCAGTTCTCTCATTTTTCTACTTTGCTTTTCACCAAACCATCTGCAACGAGATCTGCCATGAGATCAAGTACTTCAGGATAAATTTCCCTGCCAATTTCATCTTGATGAAAGTATAAAAGAATTATGGACTGTAACAAAGCAGCGATAACCTCTGGCCGAGCCTCAATCACTTCATTTTTTTTGCTACAAATGCTAATAATATTAAAAACCCGTAGTGTATCATCTCTTTTATGATTTTCAAGTTTCTCGGTGGGTAATTTGCGAACCAGTAATTCATAGTCATAACTGTCATAAAGTCTACGAATAATAGGATTAGCATCGAATAATTCAGAAGTTCCTATAATAATTTTTTTTATAGCTTCTTTTGAGGAATGACAGGATTTTGAGACATCTTCCAGAAATTGATCACTGTTAGATTCTTCCAATTTCAATATCTCAAAGTACAGTTCTTCTTTAGAATCAAAAAACCTATAAAAAGTACCTTGAGCAATCCCCGATGCTTCTGTCAGTTGACTTATGCTGGTTTTTTTCAACCCATATCTATTAAAAAGCTCTCTACCTTCGCGAATAAGGGTATTTCTAATAGCAGTTATTTCTTTTTCTGTAAATGTTTTTGGCATTTAACATCTCTAAAATTTTTGATGAATATTTTTATATTTTTATTTTTTTATTCATTATATTTATAGTTTTATATTAACATATTCGTTAAATTAATGTGCATTCTCAATAAATTAAATTCTATCAAAAAAAAAGAATAATAAATGGATTTAATTAAATTAAAAGGCCAGAAAGCAAGATATGAAAATAGTTNNATAATTATTTTAATGGGATAATCTGGCTTGCAAAATCAGAATAGCCAAAACAGCAACCCCAATAAATTTTCATGTAATAAAAACTGATAATGAAGTTGGGGCATGATGGGGATTGATTGCTGATTTCATGATCACAATTATCACAGGTAATCAAATTTTTCATATTATTCTTTTTAGATTCTTTAATATTAAAATTTTACTGAAATATTAAATTAAAGGTGGAAGTATGGAAATTAAAATTAGCCAAAGCACTCTCAGATGAATATACATTTACTATACCCGACCGCCACGGACGGGGATTAAGCGGAGATTTCGGAGATAATTACAGTATCAAAGTAGAATACGAAGACTTAAAGACTCTATTAAATAAAACTGTCGCCCATTTGTATTGGCCATAGCTTCGGTGGTTTAATAGCACTTGAAACTGCCTAATTCTAAACATGTGGAATTATCTGGATTAAGACTGAATGCTCCTGACGATGCAGGGCCAGAACTAATAGCCAACATCCTAAAAAAAAAGTTTGTTTTTATAAATAAATTAATTTATTAAAAAAAGAGGAAAAAAATTATTCTCGCCCATTTTAATGGGTTGTGGGTTGTATTATTCCAGTAGGTACAATTTCAGTGAATTTTCGCATCTTTTTCAATAAACCTTTTTTACCTTCACCAATTAATGCATGCTCTAAAACATCGCTCATGTTTTCAACTGGAATAATTTTAACTTTCTTCTTATATCTATCCTCTATGAAGACGTCTTCCATATTAGTTTCAGGTATCAGAACTGTTTTTATACCAGCTTCAGCTGCAGCCTCTATTTTACCAGTTACACCACCCACCGGGAGAACATCACCCCGTACACTTAAAGAACCAGTAAGAGCCACTGATTGATCAACGGGTATATTCTCCAAGGCTGATATAACGGCGGTAGCAACACTAACACTGGCGCTGTCACCTTCCACACCATCATAAGCCTGCAGGAATTGGATGTGGATATCATGATTAGCTATATTCGCACCTGTATTTTTCTTAATAAGTGCACTAACATTGGTTACAGCTTCTCTAGCAATCTCACCCAGTTTACCGGTAGCAATTATTTTACCCTCCAAACTACTCTGCGCTGGCGCTGCCTCAGCAGCTATAGGTAAGATAATACCACTCCTATCACCTACTATAGCTAAACCATTAACACGCCCCACTTCTACGCCTTCCGATTTGAATACTTTATAACTTTTCCTCTGTACAATGTAACGATCAGCTATCTGCTGTTCCAAAGTCCTAGCTAAATTTTTAGCACTAATAACATGCTCTAGCGTTACATATTCTGCTGCTTCACCTTTTGCAATGTCACCTGCCGCTCGTACCAGGCCGCCTAAATCTCTTAATTTAAGGGTTAGAGACTCTTTTTTACCGGATCTTCTCTGGGCCTCCCTGATAATCTCAGCTACAGCCTCCCGGTTGAAATGTGGAATCCTGCCATCTTTGGTAACTTCCTGAGCAATAAATTGAACAAGTTTATCCCGGTTCTCCGGCGTATCATTCATGGAGTCCTTCATGAAAACCTCATAACCATATCCACGTATCCGTGAACGTAAAGCTATATGCATCCCTTTCAGGATCTGTATGTTTCCGGAGGCAACCAGGACAAAGTCACAGGGGACAAATTCAGTTCTAACCATAGCTCCACTACTATTTTCAGCTTGTCCGGTTATGGAATATCTCTTCTCTTGCATGGCAGTTAAGAGTTCTTGCTGGGCTTTCATATTCATAGTCCCAATCTCATCAATGTAAAGTACACCTTTGTTAGCTTTATGAATCATACCCGCTTCCACTCTTTCATGAGCAGGCGTACCTAATCCGCCAGATTGATAAGGATCATGCCTTACATCACCCAACAATGCGCCTGCATGAGCACCGGTAGCGTCAATGAATGGAGCGGTTTTGTGTTTATCATTATTCACCAATAACTTAGGCACCATCACTGAGGTTCGTGGTTTCATCTGTTGAAGTACTAAAAATATTATTCCAGCAGCTATTACAGCAACTAAGTATTGTTTTAGAGCGAATCCGGCTACTAAGATTAAACCAATGATACCAATCATTAAAATATTCTTTCTTTGCTCCTCACTTTTAGCTTTAGCTTTATAATTAGCATACACTCTACTACCTTCACCTGAAGGTATCGCTCCAATTAAAGGATTATTATTATCCTCCACATTAGGATAAACCAGAACATCCTGAAGTTCTTCTGGCGGTAAAAGTTCGGCCATTCCTTTAGCTAGCATAGANNATGAATTCGTTGAATTTGAACTTGAATTTGCCATAACTCATGACAACCTCCTTTAATAGCGCATAAAAATAATAAAAATAAATGTGTTAAATAGTTTGATATTATTAGATATTAAGTATCCCATTATATAAGAATATAACCAGTGAAGAGAAAATCCTCTAAAATATTCATTAATTTTTTACTTATTTAGCTAGAATATTGGCTAATGGCAGCCAGAAATGTTTCCTGCATTCCTAGTATGATGTATAACAGGGAAATTATGGCAAAGATAAAAAAGACTAAATTCTATATTAAACACCGCTACTAATNNCTACTAATATTACACTCAAATATCCTAACTGGAGCTATTAAAGATCTTAAAATAGCGTAATGAATTATATAATCCAGCTGATTATTTACTAATTTATTTCTTCGCGTAGCATGTATCCAGTTGATAATATAAAACTAATCCGATGGATATTTTCTAAATTCTTTTCATTTAATTATAATAATTAATTGGAAATTTTTTTTTAATCATTCTTTCTTGGAGAGCCTCACACCCATTTCAAACGCTTTCTGGCAGTCAATAGGAAACACTTCCCTACGTCTTTTAGCTTTCTCTTCTACATTAAATGACGATACATACTTAAAGTAATCATCAAATTGATAGGTGTCCGTAACAACCAAAGACTCTGACAATCCGAAAATCCTGCTAAGAAACATCTCATTAAGATGAATATGTCGGTCTATGCTCAAATCTTTCATAAAACTTTCATTGGCACCCATAGTATATATAAAACCAACCGGTAACTTTTTAGGAAACAAAGAGGAGCGATTGGCATCGTAGACTAGATACGGGAAGATTAAGCGTTCAAGGAATGACCTCATCTCACCAGTAACCGTACCCAAATATATGGGTGACCCCAGAATCAAAGCATCAAATTTCTCTATACGNNCATTGATTGCTAAAAATTTCATTTTTTTCACTACTTTCATTATTATTTTTAAGAGAATAAAATTTTTTTGTTAAATAATAAATACTCTTTAAACATTATTGATTTTACCTAATCTCAGAGATCCTTTTTGTTCAAACTTTCCCATATTATAATGAAGTTTTATATATAAAAAAACTTTTAATAAAATAG